>NZ_JAOTJD010000053.1:0-26441 GCF_042714595.1 Phenylobacterium ferrooxidans
AAGACCAAAATCAAGCGGGCCGGATGGGATGACGCCTTCCTCTTCTCAATGCTCGGTCATATGCGATAGCCCTGCCCATGAATGGGGGAGGAAAGATCAGGCCATCGCCCCTTCCCTCATCCCCGCCGCCGTCACCCGCCGCCGCGCCCGGACCCCCTCGGCCAGGCGCTCCAGCACCGCCACCGAGGTGTCCCAGTCGATGCAGCCGTCGGTGATGCTCTGGCCGTAGACCAGCGGCTGGCCGGCCACGAGGTCCTGGCGACCGGCCTCGATGTGGCTCTCCACCATCACGCCGACGATCCGGCGTTCGCCGGCCGCCAGTTGCCGGGCCACGTCGTCCATCACCCGGGGCTGGTTGGCGGGGTCCTTCGACGAATTGGCGTGGCTGGCGTCGATCATGATCGAGGGACGCAGGCCCGACGCCTCGATCACCGCGGCGGCCGCCGCCACGCTGGCGGTGTCATAGTTGGTCGTCGTCCCACCCCGCAGCACCACGTGGCAGTCCTCGTTGCCGGTGGTGGCGGCGATGGACGAGCGTCCGTCCTTGCTCACCGCCAGGAAATGGTGCGGCTGGCTGGCGGCCTTGCAGGCGTCCACGGCGATCTTCACATCGCCGCCGGTGCCGTTCTTGAACCCCACCGGGCAGGACAGTCCCGAGGCCATCTCGCGGTGGATCTGGCTCTCTGTGGTCCGCGCCCCGATCGCCCCCCAGCCCACCAGGTCGGCCAGGTACTGGGGCGTGATCACGTCCAGGAACTCCACCGCCGCCGGCAGCCCCATGTCGTTGATATCCAGCAGCAGGCCGCGCGCCAGGCGCAGGCCTTCATTGATGCGGAAGGTCCCGTCCAGATAGGGATCGTTGATCAGCCCCTTCCACCCGACCGTGGTCCGGGGCTTCTCGAAATAGACGCGCATCAGGATTTCCAGGTCGGCCCCGAACCGCTGGCGCTGCTTCAGCAGCCGGCCGGCATAGTCCATGGCGGCCTCCGGATCGTGGATGGAGCAGGGGCCGATCACCACCGCCAGCCGGTCGTCCTGGCCGTGCAGGATGGCGTGCAGGGCGCTGCGGGCGGCGGTCACTGTCGCGCTGGCGGCGGGCGTGCGGGCGAACTCGGCCATCACCTGCGAGGGCGGGCTGAGCTCGGTGAGGCTGGCGATGCGAAGGTCGTCGGTGCTGGACATGGGGATCTCCGGGTCGGGGAGGTCACCGTGGCGGGCATAAAAAAACCGCCAGGGTGACTGGCGGTGGGTGGGTGCTTGTCTAGGACGCTGTCACGTCAAGCCAAGTCCTTCCTCCGCCAGGGGCGTCGGAAAGCTAAAATACCAAGCTTGGGCGGCGGTGCGGGTCATGACAGAAACCGCGATACACCAGCTTTCTCACGGAGTCACCCCGGTGAACGCCCCGATCCGCAACCCCACCGTCGGCGTGCCCCCCGCTGAGGTGGAGATCGACGAGGCCCTGGTGCGCGCCCTGCTGACCGCCCAGCACCCTGACCTCGCTGACCTTCCGATCCGCCTCGTCGCCTCGGGATGGGACAACGACATGTTCCGGCTCGGCGACGACATGGCCGTGCGGATGCCGCGCCGCCTGGCCGGGGTCGAGCTGATCGAAAACGAGCAGCGGTGGCTGCCGACCCTGCCGCGCCTGCCCCTGCCGATCCCCGCGCCCCTTCGCCTCGGTGTCGCCAGCGAGGCTTATCCCTGGCCCTGGAGCGTCCTGCCCTGGATGCCCGGCGGCTCGGTTGATCGCGATCCCCTGAACGCAGACCAGGCGCCTGTGCTGGCCGGCTTCCTCAAGGCTCTGCACCAGCCGGCGCCTGGCGACGCGCCGCACAACCCTCATCGCGGCGTGCCCCTGGCCGAGCGTGTGGACTACCTCGCCCCGCGCCTGGCACGGCTGGCCGCCGAGACGAACCTCATCACCCCGCGCGTCCGCGCCGTCTGGGACCGCGCGCTCGCCACGCCCATCGACATCGAGCCGACCTGGCTGCATGGCGACCCCCACGCCCGCAACGTACTCTCCCAGGACGGCCGCCTCACCGCCGTCATCGACTGGGGCGACATGTGCCGCGGCGATCGCGCCACCGACCTCTCCAGTCTCTGGATGCTGCTGCCCGACCGCGAGTCCCGCCACGCCGCCATGGCCGCCTACGGCGCCAGCGACGCCACCTGGGCGCGGGCCGCGGGCTGGGCCGTGAACTACGCCGTGGTCCTCACCGACGCCGGCCGCGTCGACGATCCGCGCCTCCTGGCCATGGGGGAGAAGACCTTCGCCATGGTGGAGGCGGGGGACTAGGTCACCACAGGCTCGCCGCCGCCCGGGCGGGCCACTCGGCGTCATAGGCGTCCCCGCCCTGCGCGCCCTGACTCGCCGCGCTCAGCATCCGCCCGGCGCTCGGCAGCCGCGACACATCCACATGCCTGGCCGGGTTCCACAGGTCGGCCCGGATCACCGCCCGGGCGCACTGGAAGAACACCGTCTCGATGGTGATCACCATCACGCAGCGCGGCGGCTTGCCCGACCTGCGGAAGGCCTCCAGCAGATCCCGGTCCGTGCGCAGTTCCGCCCGGCCGTTCACCCGAAGGGTCGAGCCCGACCCCGGGATCAGGAACAGCAGGGCCACCCGGGGGTCGCGCACGATGTTGCGCAGGGAGTCGGCGCGGTTGTTGCCCCGCCGGTCGGGCATCAGCAGGGTCTTGTCGTCAGCGATCCGCACCACCTCGCCGGCGTCCCCACGCGGCGAGCAGTCCAGGCCCTCCGGCCCCACCGTGGCCAGGGCGGCGAAGGGCGAGGCGGCGATCACCACGCGGTATTCGGCGTTCAGCCGGTCCAGCTCCTTCAGGGTGGAGGCGGGGCCGGGCTGGCCGTAAAGAGCCTCCAGGTCTTCGATCGTCGTCAGGGCGGGCATGTGTGAGCTTTCATCACCGGGGCTTCACCATCTCCCAACCCAGGGGCCAATAAAATTGACTAGTCCGCGCTGATCAGTGAGGAATTCTCACAGATGCGCCAGCTTCCGCCCCTCTCGGCCCTGCGGGCCTTCGACGCCACGGCGCGCCTGGGGTCGGTGACCCGCGCCGCCGAGGAGCTTGGCCGCACCCACGGCGCGGTCAGCCGCCAGCTCCGCAGCCTGCAGGATCACCTGGGGGGGCCTCTGTTCGACAAGGCCGGCGCCGGTCTGCGCCTGAACGCGCAAGGGATCGCCCTCCAGCCCGTGGTGGCCGAGGCCCTCGACCGGCTGGAGCAGGGATGGCGCCGCGTGCGCGACGAGGCCCGCGGCCCTGGCGTCCATGTCGCCTGCAGCGCCACCTTCGCCACCCGCTGGCTGGCCCCGCGCCTGGCCGACTTCTACCGCGCCCATCCCCAGGTCCGGGTGCGCCTGTCCATGACCTCGGCCCGGGAGCTGCGTGACGAGGGCGCCGACCTGGTGATCGCCTGGGACTGGAAGGGCTTCCCCGCCGCCGACCAGGCCCGCGCCCTCCCGCTGGCCCCCGTCGCCTTCGGCCCGGTCTGCGCGCCGGGCTACCCGCTGGACGAGATCCTGGGGGCCGACGTGGCCGTCCCCTGCCGCATCGCCCACGACTTCACCTCCAGCGCCTGGGACCAGTGGTCGGCCGCCACCGGCCGCAGGATCACCGGCGCGCGCGAGCTCAGCTTCCCCCACACCCATCTCTGTATCGAGGCCGCGCTGGCGGGCCTGGGGGTCGCCCTGGTGGAGCGCCGGCTGATCGGCGCCGAACTGACCGACGGTCGCCTGCGCGCGCCCTGCGGATTTGCGGCCTTTGAGCAGGGGCTGGTGGCTATTCCCTCCGGAGACAGGTACCAGTCCGCCTCCGCCCACCTCTTCATCGATTGGCTGGGCGCAGCGCTGACCAGTGGTTGATCGTCGCCCCGGCGACGGGCAGCCGTTCGGGCCCTGCTAGTCCCAGCTTCGGGTGCGCTTACGCCACGGAAAATGACATGGTCGAAACTGTTCTGGGCCGGCTACGCGCCGCTACCGCCGACGCGCATCAGCGTCTGGAGACGCGGCTCGACATCGTGGAGCAGCTGACGGCGCCGGCCGCCCGGCGCCGTCTGGCGGAGCGTTTCCACGCCTGGCACGTCGGGTCGGAGTCGGCGATGGCGCCCCTGCTCTCCGATATCGTCGGCCTCGGCTATGCCGGGCGACGACGGTCGGTGGAACTCACCAGCGACCTGGCCGTGCTTGGGGGCCAGCCCCAGACCGGGCGCCGCATCCCCGCCCCCGCCAACAGCGCCGAAGCCATGGGCCGCCTCTATGTGCTGGAGGCCTTGACCCTGGGCGGCAAGGCCATCGCCCGCCAGGTCGCCGCCCGCGGCCTCAACATGAAGGGCCTGTCCTTCCTCGATCCCTATGGCGCGGAGGCCGGCGAGCGCTGGCGCAAGTTCGTGCTGATCGCCGAGCGTGAGGGCGCGGTCTCCGACAAGGCCTGCGAGGCCATGGTGCGCGGCGCGGTGGCGGGCTTCAGCCAGGCCGAGCGTTGGCTCTGCGAGCCGACCGTCGCGGCCTGACCGCCGCCCTGCCCTAGAGCCCCTTTAGCCAGGGGATCAGCCGGGCGTTCACCTCGTCCGGCCGCTCCTGCTGGGTCCAGTGGCCGCAGCCCTCCAGGATGTCGGCGCCGCGCAGGTCGGTCATCTCCTCGCCCATGATCTCCAGCAGGTTTCCCCGGCCCAGCATGGAGAGCACCAGGTCGCGCTCGCCGCCGATGAACAGGCTGGGCTGCTCGATCTTGCGGCCGGCGAACCTCGACAGATATTCGAAGTCCCGCTGGTGGTTGCGATAGCGGCTGACGGGGCCGAAGAACCCCGACCCCGCGAACTCGGCGGCGTAATAGTCCAGGTCGGCGTCGCTCAGCCAGGCGGGGAACGGATCGGGATCCACCAGGCCCTCCAGCAGGCTCTGGCCGTGGACCTTGTCGTTGGGCCAGGTCCCGTCCGGCGCGTCGCCGCTGATGGCGTAGTAGAACTTGCGGAGGCTCATCCGCGGATCGGCCTCCAGCTCGGCCTCCGGCGGCCCCACCTCCTGGAACCAGGCCTGGTAGAAGAACTTGCCGCGGCTGGTGAACACCTTGTCCACCAGGTCCATGAAGCTGGTCTTCGGAATCCCCGTATAGGGCACCGACAGCCCCGCCACCGCCCGCACCCGGTCGGGGCGGGTCAGCGCCGTGTTCCAGACGATCGGCGCCCCCCAGTCGTGACCCACCAGCACCGCCTTCTCGCCGGGGGTCAGCTGCTCCACCAGGGCCGCCACGTCGCCCACCAGGTGCTCCATGTCATAGGCGCTGACCTCGGCGGGCTTGCCCGACCCGCCATAGCCGCGCACGTCGATGGCGCAGGCGGTGAAGCCGGCCTGGGCGATCGGCCCCATCTGGTGACGCCAGCTGTACCAGCTCTCCGGAAACCCGTGCACCAGGACCACCAGCGGGCCCTGTCCCTCCATCGCCACCCGCAGCGAGACATCGGGCAGGTCGATCGTGCGGAACTGCGGCATGGGGTCCTCCTGGCCCCATGGTTAGGCCCATGACCACGCGTCCGCCAAACGCAAAAAAGCCCGCCGGGGAGGGCGGGCTTTCAGGCTTGAGGCCTCCTGGCTGGGGAGGAAGGAGGGGCCTCAGCGGGCGGCGAGTTCCGAGCGGCCGTAGGCGGCCACCTGGCTGCGCTGCGACTGGGTCAGGTTGTCCATGGCCTCGGCGCGGACCGCCTCGATGCAGCCCTGCGTCTTGACCATGCGGGTCCCGACGTCCAGGCGCTGGGCGGCGCACATGGTCTTGGCCACGCGGTCCAGGCGCTGTTCGAAAGCCGCGACGCCGACGGCGGTGGAGAGGTCGCCCACCTTCAGGTTCACCGGCGCGGCGTGGGCCGCGGTGGTCAGGGCGAGCATGGGGATGGCGGCCAGGGCGAGCGTGGCGGCGGCGGCGATCTTGGTGGTGAGCTTGGACATGGTGGCTTCCCTCTTAAGTCTCTGATGTGGTGGGCGGCGACACGCCGCCGATGACGGATGAGATAGACCCGCCGCTCGCCAATGTCCCGTGAAGTTCAAGTAATGACAGAGATTTAAGATCATTACGTAAAGTACATATTCGCCACACGCGTCACGTTACTTAACGGACGGTAACAGGTGGGATCGCAACGTAACCGCGCCCGAACGCAAAGAAGCCCGCCGGTGAGGGCGGGCTTCCAGGCTGGAGTCTCCCGACTGGGGAGGAAGGAGATCCTAGCGGGCGGCCAGTTGCGAGACGCCGCTGGCGGCGATCTGGCTGCGCTGGGCGGCGCTCAGCTTGTCGATGGCCTCGGCGCGCACCGCCTCGCGGCAGCCGCTGGTGTTGACCATCCGGGTCCCGACGCCCTGGGCCTGGGCTTCGCAGACATGGCCCGCCACCTTGTCGATGCGCTGCTCGAAGGCGGCGACGCCGGCGGCGGTGGAGAGGTCGCCGACGCTCACCGACAGCGGGGCGGCGTGGGCGGCGGTGGTCAGGGCCAGCATGGGAACGGCGGCCAGGGCCAGGGAGGCGACGGCGGAAACGGTGTGGGTCAGCTTGAACATGGGGTGGTCCCTCTAAGGTCTCGAATGTGGTTGGCCGCGTTGCGCCGCCGATGACTTCGAGATACGGGGATCGACTTCGTAAGTCTTGTGAATACCAGGTAATGACAGAGATTTAAGGACATTACAGCCCGTCCATACATGACGCGCGAGTAACAGTACTTAACGAACCCCTTCCTCCCCTGCGCAGCGGGGGAGGAAAGCCGATGTTACGGGCTCACCGCCAGCCAGATCACGTGCCGCGCGCCGCGCTTGCCGCCGCCGGCCCGCACCGGAACCACCTCGACGTCGAACCCCGCCGACTTCAGCCGCCGGGTGAAGGCCTCGCTGGGCCCCGACGACCACACCGCCAGCACCCCGCCGGGCGACAGGGCGCGCCGCGCCGCCGCCAGGCCCTCGCGGCTGTAGAGCCGGTCGTTCTCCTTGCGGCTCAGCCCCTCGGGGCCGTTGTCCACGTCCAGCAGGATGGCGTCATAGGCCTTGGCGCCGGCCGCGATCGCCCGGCTCACATCCCCCAGCACGACGCTGACGCGCGGGTCCTCCAGGCCGCCGGCCGAGAGGTGCGCCATCGGCCCGCGGGCCCAGTCCACCACCTTGGGGACCAGCTCGGCCACCACCAGCGACGCCTGCGGCCCGAGCGCCGCGAGCGCCGCGCGCAGGGTGAACCCCATGCCATAGCCGCCGATCAGCAGCCGCGCCGCCGGCCCCACCCGCGCGCAGACCAGGGTGGCCAGGGCCTCCTCCGATCCGCTCAGCCGGCTGTTCATCAGCTCGATGGCGCCGGCCATGATCGAATACTCGGCGCCCCGCCGCATCAGCCGCAGCTCGCCGCCCCCATCGGGGACGACCGCGGTGTCCAGGTGTTCCCAGGGGATCATGGCGTCTCTTTAGCGCGGCCGGACGTAACCTCGCCAGCCACCGCGCGAACTGATCTGATGAGACACCGAAGGGAGCCCGCCATGACCCGCCTGCTGCTGACCGCCGCCGCCCTCGCCCGCCAGGGCCGCGTCCTGGGCGGCAGGCTCGCCTTCCGCTAGCCCCATGGATATCCGCATCCTGGGCGCCGGCGACGAGGCCCTGCTGGTGGACGCCGTGACCCTCACCGACGAGGGGCCCATCAGCCACCAGGCCGCCACCCGCCACCTGGCCGATCCCGACCTGGTCAATGTGGTGGCGATCGAGGACGGCGTCGTCGCCGGCTTCATCTACGGCCACGTCCTGCGCCGGTTCGAGGCCGTGAGCCTGTTCATCTACTCGGTGGACGTGGACGAGGCCTTCCAGCGCCGAGGCCTGGCCAAGGCCATGCTGGCGCGCTTACGCGACCTTGGCGCCACCGGCCGCTGGGACGAGATGTTCGTCTTCACCAACGCTTCCAACACCCCGGCCATGGCCCTCTACGCCAGCGCCGGCGGCCACCGCCCCAACCCCGACGACGTCATGTTCGACTTCGACTAAGAACCGCTCATCCCGGCGACCCGAAGGGCGGCGCGAAGCAGTCAAGGCCGGGACCCAGATTCGCCTCGGGCCTTCGATCAGGATCTCCGTTCGTGTGGTTCGTGGTTCCAATTCTTCCACCTACGCCGCCGCGAAGGCCCGCCAGATTATCCACGAACCACACGAACCACACGAACGGATCAATTCCAGGCCGGCGGGATGAACCTGGGTTCCGGCCTTCGCCCGGATGAGCGGAGGGGGCGCCGTCGTGCCCCGCCCCGCTCGGAGCGCCTACCCCCGCGGCATCCGGTACAGCCCGCAGATCTTGTTGCCGTCCGGATCGCGCAGATAGGCCAGGTA
The DNA here is from genome assembly GCF_042714595.1 of Phenylobacterium ferrooxidans. Lineage (NCBI taxonomy): Bacteria > Pseudomonadati > Pseudomonadota > Alphaproteobacteria > Caulobacterales > Caulobacteraceae > Phenylobacterium > Phenylobacterium ferrooxidans. The sequence continues at coordinate 8,352 of NZ_JAOTJD010000053.1, forward strand.
CAGCCCCGAACCCTCGCGCTCGCCGGGCGGCTCCTCGATGGCCGTGCCGCCATTGGCCACGCCCGCCGCATGCCAGGCGTCGGCCTGTTCGGGCGACTCACAGGCGAACCCGATGGTCCCGCCGTTGGGCGCCGAGGCCGGCTCCCCGTCGATCGGCTTGGTCACCGAGAACACCCCGGTCTTGGTGCGGTAGAACACGCGGCGCCCGCCATCGATATTCCCCGCCGGCACCCCCAGCGTCCCCAGCACCGCGTCATAGAAGGTCTTGGCCCGCTCGACGTCGTTGGTCCCGATCATGATGTGCGAAAACATTGGCGCTCTCCCTTTGCTGTTGTCCCGCTTCATAGGGGGCCTTGGCTCCTGTTTCCAGCGCCCGCGCAGCCTCCCGACCGTGGCGCGATCTGCGATCTATCTGACATTTTCGCCAGACCCGCCGTCCCCTAGCTTGCATCTGGATCTCAAGGAGAGACGCACATGGAATATCTGGTGGGCGCGGGCCTCGGCCTGGCGGTGGGGGCCTTTGCGACCGTTGTGGGCTTCGACCGTGGACGGGCCTTCTATCCGGTCGTCCTGGTGGTGATCGCCTCCTACTACGACCTCTTCGCCGTCCTGGGGGGCTCCATGCCGGCCCTCGGGATCGAGACCCTGGGCCTAGTCGCCTTCGCGGCGGTGGCGGTGCTGGGCTTCCGCACCAATCTCTGGTGGGTCGTGGCGGCCCTGGCCGCCCACGGGATACAGGACCTGTTCCACGCGAGCCTGGTGGACAATCCCGGCGTCCCGCCCTGGTGGCCGGCCTTCTGCATGACCTTCGACCTTGCCGCCGCCGCCTGGCTGGCCGCGCGCCTGATCCGCGGCCGTCGCGTGTCGAGCCCTGGCCACGGGGTCTTCGCCGCCGCCCTGGCCGCCGGCGCCCTGTTCGGGACCAGCGCCAGCGCCGCGCCCCCCGCGTCCGTCGCCCAGGCCGACGGCCATGCGGTCGCCTACCAGGTCCAGGGCCAGGGCCGTCCGGTCCTGGTGCTGATCTCCGGCCTCGGCGACGGCATGGCCTCGTTCCGCGACGTCGCCCCGGACCTCGCCGCCCACGCCACCGTCATCCTCTATGACCGCGCCGGCTACGGCGGCAGCGGCGCGCCGGCCGGCCCCCGCGACGCCGCGGCCGTGGCCCGCGAGCTCGAGGCCCTGCTGGCGGCCTCCGGCGTGCCCGGCCCCTATATCCTGGCCGGCCATTCCATCGGTGGTCTCTATGCGGAGTATTTCGCCGCCCATCACCCGGACGCCGTCGCCGGCCTGATCCTGGAGGAGTCCCGCCCCGCCGGTTTCACCGCCCGCTGCCGGGCCGCGGGCCTGTCCATGTGCGTCGCCACCCCGGCCATGATGACCTTCGCCCCAAAGGGCGCCCAGGCCGAGGTCGCCGCCCTGGAGGCCACCGTCGCCCAGGTGGACGCCCTGGCGCCGGCGACCGGCAAGCCGGTCCTGGTGCTGTCGCGCGCTCCGGGGCCCAAGCCGTTCGACAGCCTCTGGACCCAGGCCCAGTCCGACCTCGCCGCCCGCTATCCCGGCGCCCTCCACCGCACCGCCCCGGCCGGCGGCCACTATGTCCACCGCGACCAGCGGGCCTGGTTCGTGGGCGAGGTCACCGCCTTCCTGGCGACGGTTCGGTAAGCCGAGGCGGCGGCCTCAGGCCTTCAGGGCGCCGACATAGGTCCCCATGTCGAAATAGTCCCGCCAGACCGCGATCTTGCCGTCCCGCATCTCGAACACCCCGCAACAGGGCAGGTCCACCGGCTTGCCCGCCACCACCGTCCGGTCGATCCGTTCGGCGATCACGACGTCCCCGTTGGAGACCAGGTTCAGCACCTCCCACTGCGTGCTGCTCCAGTCCTTGAGGAAGGCTGCGATAAACCCGGTCAGGGCCGCGCGCCCGCTCACCGGCCGGGTCGGCATGTTGTGATAGGTCCCGTCCTCGGTGAAGAACTGGACCAGTTCCTCGGCGTCCAACCGCGACCAGGCGGCGATGAAGTCGGTGATGATCTGCTCGTTGCGGGTCATGGGGGTCTCCGTGAGGGGGCGTTCGAGAAGCCCGCACCCTATCTCGCTTTTCCGCCCCCGTTTACGGGGGAGGAAAGGTTCATCCCACCCGTCATCCCGGCCGTAGCGCAGCGGAGAGCCGGGACCCAGGGGCCACAGGCTCCGCCTTGTCTGCCCTACCGCGGTATTCCTTCGGGAAGCCCCACACGCCGCGCCGCCGACGAGAAGCCGCCATGCCAGGGAACAGGAAGACGCCCATCGGGACGGACCCCGATGACGCGCCCGAACTCACCGACGACGTCTTCACCCGGTCGGCGCTGAAGGACGGCGACCGCCTCCTGCGCCCCGCCCAGGGAACCCTGACCAGGCGCACCCACCCTTGACGCAACGTCGCCCCATCCCGCAAATGCCAGCCCATAAAACCAAACATCTGTTTTAGGGAGATGCGCTCATGGGTGAGCTGTTTGATCTGACCGGCAAGGTCGCCATCATCACCGGGTCCTCGCGCGGGATCGGCAAGGCCATCGCCGAGCGCATGGCCGAGCACGGCGCCAAGGTGGTGATCTCCTCGCGCAAGGCCGGACCCTGCGACGAGGTGGCCGCGGCCATCAACGCAAAGCATCCGGGCGCGGCCATCGCCATCCCCGCCAGCATCTCCTCGAAGGAAGACCTTCAGCGCCTGGTGGACGAGACCACCAAGCAGCTGGGCCGCATCGACATCGTGGTCTGCAACGCCGCGTCCAACCCCTTCTTCGGCCCGATGTCGAAGATCACCGACGACGCCTTCCGCAAGGTGCTGGACAACAACATCATCGCCAACAACTGGCTGATCCAGATGGCCGCCCCGCAGATGCGCGAGCGCCGCGACGGGGCGGTGATCATCATCTCGTCCATCGGCGGCCTGCGCGGCTCCACCGGCATCGGCGCCTACAACATCTCCAAGGCCGCCGACTTCCAGCTGGCCCGCAACCTCGCCCAAGAGTTTGGTCCCGACAACATCCGGGTCAACTGCATCGCGCCGGGCCTGGTGAAGACCGACTTCGCCAAGGCCCTGTGGGACACGCCCGAGGCCGAGAAGCGCTCCAGCGCCGGCAACCCCCTGCGCCGCCTGGGCGAGCCCGACGACATCGCCGGCGCCGCGGTCTTCCTGGCGTCGAAGGCCGCCTCCTGGATGACCGGCCAGGCCGTGGTCGTCGACGGCGGGTCCACCTGCTGACCCTACCGGGCGCGCTCCACCCAACAACCGTCATCCCCGGGCTTGTCCCGGGGACCCATGATCTCCGTCTCCGCCCAGATCGCGCCAACGGCGCCGCCGCGCGCAAGCTTCGCCACGGCGATCATGGGTGGCCGGGACAAGCCCGGCCATGACGGGCAGGGAACGGAGGAGGGTTTGTTGAATTTCACCTTCCACCCGGCCTCCGCGTCCGACCTCGAAACCCTGGTCGCCCTGCGGGTCGCCGCCCTGCGCGAAAGCCTGGAGCGGGTCGGCCGCTTTACGCCGGAGCGGGCGCGGGCCCGTTTCATCGAGAGCTTCCGCCCCGAGCATACGCGGCTGATCCGGGTCGGCCCGGCCCTGGCCGGCTGCGTCGCCTTCGGCCCGCGCGAAGACGCGTGGGAAATCGAGCACTTCTACCTCGACCCCGCGTTCCAGGGCGCCGGCCTGGGCGGGGCGGTGATGAGCGCCCTGCTGGCGGAGGCCGACGCGGCGGGCCACGCCGTCACCCTGACGGTCCTGGAGCTGAGCCACGCCAATCGCTTCTACGCCCGTTTCGGCTTCGCGGAGACCGGCCGCGAGGGGGTGGACATCTTCCGCAGCCGGCCGGCGCGCCCCTGACCCGCTCCCTCCGGTAGGCGCGAAGTGATGCAACACATCCCGAGCTAGAGTGTGTCATCCGACAGACTTCGTCCGTCATCGGGCAGAAAGTGTGTAATCTAGCTGGGTAAGGCTCTCGTCTCGCGAGCCTCCAGTCGTTTTGAAGGGCGCTCATGGCGGCCCAAAGCCCGCACTACACCGAGGAGGCCGCGCTCAGCCTCACCCTGGCCGTCGTCGCGGCGTCCCAGGCTCCGCTGCTGCTGCTGGACGGGCATCTCAACATCGTCGCCGCCAGCCAGTCCTTCGGCCGGGTGTTCGAGATCGATGTCGAGAGGGCGGTGGGCAGCCCTCTCTCTGGCCTCGGCGCGGGAGAGTGGGAGACGCCGCGCCTGCGCGCCCTGCTGGACGCCACGGCGGCGGGGGACGCCCCGGTCGACGCCTTTGAACTGGATCTCGTGCGGCCCGGCCGTTCGCCCCGTCATCTGCTGATCCACGCCCAGCGGCTGGTCTATCTCGACCTGGAGAACCGGCGCCTGCTGATGTCGGTGACCGACACCACTCAGGTCCTGGCCAACCAGAAGCTCAAGGACGACGCCCTGGCCGAAAACCTGGTCCTGCTGTCGGAGGTGCGCCACCGGGTGGCCAACAGCCTGCAGATCATCGCCAGCGTCCTGCTGCAGAACGCCCGCAGGACCCAGTCGGACGAGACCCGCGCCCACCTCAAGGACGCCCATAACCGGGTGATGTCCGTGGCCGCCCTGGAGCGCCAGCTCAGTGAGTCGGCCGCCGAGACCGTCCAGCTCCAGACCTACTTCATCTCCCTGTGCGACAACATCGCCGCCTCCATGATCGCCGACCCGGAGAGGATTTCCCTGAGGGTCACCGGCGAGGGCGGCATGGTGGCGGCGCGCACCTCCGTCAGCCTGGGCCTCATCATCACCGAACTGGTGATCAACGCCCTCAAGCACGCCTTCCCGGACGATCGGGGGGGCACAATCGTCGTGGACTGCCAGGTGCGCGGACCCAACTGGACCCTTTCGGTCACCGATGACGGAGCCGGCGTTGCGGCCCAGCCCAGCCAGGGCCGCACTGGCCTGGGGACCAGCATCGTCCAGGCCCTCGCCCGGCAGCTGGAGGCGGTGGTGGAGATCAAGTCCGCCCACCCCGGAACCTCGGTCACTGTCACCCATACCCAGGTCGCCCTGGTGCAAGCCTACCCGCCGACGGACAAGCCGCCGCGAGCCTTTGAAGGAGGCCCCGCCCATGGAAACGCCGCACACCCTGTTGATCGTCGAGGACGAGATCCTGACGGCCATCTCGCTCAAGAGCGGGCTGGAGGACGCGGGCTATCAGGTCATGGACCTCACCAGCCGCCCCGGCGAGGCGATGGCCGCGGCCCGGGAGTGCAACCCCGACCTCGCCCTGGTGAACATCAAGCTCTACGGCCGCAATGACGGCATCGCGCTCGCCGTCGAACTCAAGGCCATCGGCGTGCCGGTGGTGTTCATCAGTGGCCAGCCCCGCCGCGCCACCGCCGCCCGCTCGGTGGCGGTGGGCTCGCTGGCCAAACCCTACAGCGTCGACGACATGGTGCAGGCCGTCGCCTACCTCCTGGCCCGCCTGGCCGGCGACGCCTCCCTGCCTTGCCCCAAGGATCTCGAAGTCTTCGACGAGGACCTCCCCGAGGTGGCCTAGAGCATGTTCCGATAAGTGGGAACCGGTTATCGGATCGAAACATGCTCTAACTTTTTGAATTAGAGCCCTTTTTATGGCGACTATATACTTTGCAAACCCGATGATCTGAGCTACAAGATTCCTACAAGGAATCAAGCTCATGTCCGTTCTCGCCCGCCCCTACTTCCACGACGAACAAGCCGCTTTCGACCTGGTGGAAGCCACCATCTGGCCGAACGGCCCGGTGTGCCCCAAGTGCGGCGGTTTCGAGCGCATCACGGCCATCAAGCCGAACCCTGAGAAGCGCGTCCGCTTCGGCCTCAAGAAGTGCGGTCAGTGCAAGAGCCAGTTCACGGTTCGCATGGGCACGATCTTCGAGGAGTCCAAGCTGCCCCTGACGAAGTGGCTGCAAGCGATCTTCCTCATGACGGCGAGCAAGAAGGGCGTGAGCAGCCACCAGCTGCACCGCACGCTGGAGATCACCTACAAGACGGCGTGGTTCCTGAGCCATCGCATTCGCGAGGCCATGCGCTCGGGTGAGCTTGCCCCGTTCGGTTCTGACGGCGGCGTGGTCGAGGTGGATGAAACCTTCATCGGCATCCGCAAGGGCGTGACCCCCAAGCAGGGCATCGGCCACAAGATGAAGGTTCTGAGCCTCCTAGAGCGCAACACCGGCGCCAAGCGTTCGATGGTTCTGGACGACATGAAGCCCGCCACCATCGCCGCCCTGGTGAGCGCCAACGTCGCCCACGAAGCCCACCTGATGACCGATCAGGCCGACCACTACGTTCGAGTCGGCAAGACCTTCGCCGCTCACGAGTCCACCAACCACAGCAAGGGCGAGTACGTCCGGTACTCCACACCCGTCATCCACACCAACACCATCGAAGGCTCGTTCAGCATCTTCAAGCGCGGCATGAAGGGCGTCTATCAGCACTGCGGCGAGCAACACCTGCACCGCTATCTGGCTGAGTTCGACTTCCGCTATTCGAACCGGGCGGCCCTGGGTGTGGATGACACCGCCCGCGCCATGACGGCGCTGCAAGGTGTGGTCGGCAAGCGGCTCACCTACCGAGGGGGAACTGACACGGCCCACTGAGCCGAAACCCAAAAAGCGACGCCGCCGCATAAGGTCGCGGTGGCGGACTAAGCCCCATCGGTGACGCAAGGCGTCGCCGATGAATACACTGAATGATATCAACGGTCTAAGACCGTTGGGAGCTAATTGGCTGAATCCCTTGACATATTTCGGGTTTTTGCCTATCTTGGCATTAACCCTTGCTCAGTGAAGATGCTCTTGGGTAGCACCTCTCGCGAGAGATAGCTGAGATAGCGGGTTGCCTAGTAATAGAATACCTTGCCGGGGCTCCAGAGGTTATACTCGGAGCCCCGCTGTCGTTTGATCAGGTCGTATGACCTCAGATCGTCCCGCTCCCATTTCTTTTGCACGGCCCAAGCGCAGTAGTCCGCAACCCACAACAGGGGGTCTTTGCAGGACTCGTGGAAAGCGACCTCCCAGCGCTCTCGGGCCGCCAACTGCTGGACCGGCTCGTTTACGCCCGCCTTGAAGGCGGCCCTGGTCTTCTTCTCGCCAAGCGCCGCAGACGTAATTAGCATCTTGTCGCAGTCCGCTAGGTAGCGGCGCCCCACGTGCTTGAAGTGGTAGTACCAAGCATATCGATAGAAGGTCGGGTGATCGGTGCGGGTCTGAGGCTGGGCTTTCCGCTTTTCCAGGATTGTGGCGTCCCAGCGAAAGTCTTCCTTGGAAATCGCGTCGAAGACGACGTTCCGAACCTCCTGTAGATCCGTAGTCGCGTGCAGCTTGTCGCGGTCAGGGTCGCCATTCAGCGCGAGTTCCCGCCGAATGCTCAGCAGGCGGTCAGAGACCGTCCAATTGTTCGACGCCACGGTCACGAGGATAAAAAACCGACTTGCGCCCGGCTTGTCCTTGAAGGTGAAGCAGCCGGCCTCATCGGCGAATATGAACTTGTTGGCCATGCATGATATATTCGCGGAATGAGCGACGAAGCTAGACCGCAACTCGACAAGTTCCGCGACCTCGCCCGCGAGCTAGAGGCCGACGAAGACCCCGCGCACTTCGAGGAAACCTTGAAAAAGATCGCGACGAAAGAATCGACACGCAGCAAGTCAGAAGATTCGACTCGCGAGTGACGAGCGGTCACACTCCCTTTGGTTGAACCCTGGGGAGGGGCATCATGGTCTATCGCTACGTTCCGCTTTTGCGCGCCAAGGCCGGAGAAGCTAATGCGCTTTTCAGCCTGACGCCTGCCGCGAAAGACCGGATGTTTCCGATCTTACATTTGGCGACGAGCGTCACTGCTACGTTTATCGCCCGCGTGGGGGCAGCTTGGACGGGCCGACGCCTTGGCCTCGATGGGTTGTTTAATTTCGACGCCACGGGATCGGGAGCGGACTTGCAGACGACCTACAACGGCCTGACTGCACTGGGCGTTACGGTCGTTCCTTGTGTCGAGTATGGCGCACCCGCTGGGTACATGCAGGTGGTCGGCGCCCTTGCTCAGGCGGCAGGCAACGGCTTGGTGGTAAAGGTTAGGCTTGGACACCTACAGGCCGTCGTTGGCTGGCTCGCAGGAGGCGGCTGGCAGCCTCAGAATGTCGATCTTGTGGTGGTCGCTGGCCACATTGCTGAGTTTGGGCCTGGGGTGCTGGACCAACTCGTGTTGCACTCGATGCAAAACCTGCCGCAAGCCCAGGATTGGCGCTCGGTAACGCTAGCTGGTTCTGCGGCGCCAAAGGATATGAGTAACCTGGGTCTGGGCCTAAATCTGGTGCCCCGACTCGATTGGCAGCTTTGGCAGGCGACCCACGCGCAGGTGGGGTACCAACTCGACTATGGCGATTACGGAATTGCCCACCCGGACATGACTGAGCCGCCGCCCTACGTGATGGGCAACGCCACTGTCAGCGTCAGATACACGGTCGCCAACGAATGGCTCGTGATCAAGGGCCGTCCGGTGTCTGGCAACAACGGCATACAGATGCCAGTCCAGTATCTCGGCCACGCCCAAACCCTTTCCGGGCACGCGGCGTTCGGCGGCCTAGTCGGTTGTTGGGGTGATGGCAGGATTCAGCAGATTGTAGCCAACACCGGCACTCCAGGGAGCCGCCAGACCTGGGTCGAGATCGGGGCCAACCGGCACCTCACCTTGGTGGCCGACCGGCTTCCCTAACCACCCTTCGCGCCTTTTCAACGCCGCTCGCACCAAGTCGGATAGGTCGTGGAAGGGCAGCTCGGTCGCCAGCCGTTCATGCAATAGCCCCGCTGCCTTTGATCGCCAGCCGTCCGCCAAATCGAACCGCTCCAACGCTTCCAACGCCTCGCTGCGCCACAGGAGCCGCGCGACTAAGAGGGGATCGGGCTTAGGGTTCGGTTTAGCCTCTCTGACGTGGTCCAACCGCACCGCGCCTTTTGATGTCGTTGCGACGATCACGCCCCACCAGCGCGGCACAATCCTGCGCGCCTTCCCAGCATGTCTCGACCCCACCACTAGGCAAACCTTGTCGAACACCCGGCTATAAAGTTCTGCTTGGGCGGGGAGCCGTTCCAGCGTGTCGCGGTCGCTCTTCAACTCATATCCGGTGATCTGACCGTTGATAACGGCGACGTCGATCCGAACAGATCCAGACCAGATGCCCATTTCCTCAACGATTTTAGTATCGACGTCTCCGGCGTGCTCGACCGCGAGCATTTCTCGCACCGCCGCCCTGACGTCCGCGTCACGCATTGTCCATGCTTCCCTCGTCCGGTTCTCGGACGCTTGAGCAAGGGTCGTACCACCAGCCGCCTTCATCGGGCTAGGCCCGACCGACTGGTTTGCAAAGTATATAATCGCCCTTTTTATCCCTTTGGACGATTCCGTCTAAAGGGAAAGGGCTCTAGGGGTCGACAGACGGGTGGGGAAGGGCTGATCCTGTTCCCCGCTCATTGCGGTGGAGGGACCCCATCACCCAACCCTCTCCCCCCGGGGGAAGAGGCGAGCTTGACGGCGGACCTCCAGCTACCACCTCCTCTCTCCCTCTTGCGGGGGAGAGGGCAGGGTGAGGGGGCCGTCGAACCGGTCAAGCCTGACCGCGCGTGAGGACAAGGCGTCGCGCGCCGGCCATATCGGCTGATCGCCCCCTCCGCCCTCCCATCCTTGCGCCCCTCACCCGCGCGAGCGATCCTCAGCCCAAAAGGGGAGAGCCGCCATGGATCCATTCGCCCACGCCTGGGACCACCTGACCGTCCGCCGCGCCGGCGCGGTGGCGGAGGTGGCCCTGAACCGGCCCGCCGCCCGCAACGCGCTCAACACCGCCCTGATGGAGGAACTCGCCGCCTTCGCGCGGTCGGTGCGGCGGCGCCCCGACCTCACCGCCGTCATCCTCACCGGGGCGGCGACCTACTTCTCCGCCGGCGCCGACCTAGCCGCCCAGGGGGAGCGCACCCGTCCGACCCTGCTGGAGACCCGCGAGGCGGTGATGGCCGGCCCCGACATGTGCGAGGCCTGGGAGGCCATCGAGGCGGTGACGATCGTGGCCATCGAGGGCTTCTGCATCGGCGGCGGCTGCGCCCTGGCCGTGGCCTGCGACTTCCGCATCATGGGCCAGGGCGCCTATCTGCGGCTGCCGGAGGTTCCCCTGGGCATAAACATGAGTTGGCGCAGCCTGCCGCGCATCACCGCCCTGGTGGGGCCGGCCCGGGCCAAGCGCTTCGTGATGTTCGGCGAGGCGACGGACGCTCAGGTCTGCCTGGACTGGGGGTTTTGCGACGAGGTGGCGGCGGCCGGTGGGGCCCTGGCCGCGGCCCGCACCTGGGCCGCCAGGCTCGCCGCCCTGCCGCCCCTGCCGGTGCGCATGACCAAGGAGGCCGTCAACGCCGCCGTCGCCGGGGGCGCCCACGCCGCCACCTTCATGGACCGCGACCAGTACCTGCTCACCAGCCGCTCGGCCGACTTCCGCGAGGGCGTCACCGCCTTCTTCGAGAAACGCCCGGGTCGCTTCCAGGGGGATTGAGGGGGACGTCGTCGGGCCCGGTGAAGACCGACTTGGCGCGTCTGCGACATATCTCGTCATAATCGCGCAAGCGCGCCACGCCATTCGGAGTCATCCTCTCCCAACAACCAGGGAGAGCCCCATGACCGCCACGCTCCGCCATTTCGCCATCAACGCCGACGACGTGCCCCGCGCCAAACGCTTCTACGAGGCGGTCTTCGGCTGGACCTTCACCCCCTGGGGACCGCCGAACTTCTACCAGACCCGGGATGTGGGCGAGGGGCTCATAGGCGCCCTGCAGGGTCGCCGCGAACTCAGCCCCGGGGTGAAGACCAACGCCCTGGAGACCACCTTCGGGGTCGAAGACCTCGCCGCCACCCTGGCCGCCGTCGAGGCCGCCGGCTGCAGGGTCCTCATGCCCCGCGTCCGCATCGAGGGGGTCGGCGACCTGATCTATTTCGAAGACCCTGAGGGCAACATCATCGGCGCCATGCAGTACGACGCCGAGCGCGCGACGTGAGCGGCGACGGCTTCCTGGTCCGGTCCCTGGCCTCCACCTATCCCGACGGCATGGTCATCGCCGACCACGACCATCCCTGGGGCCAGCTGGTCTATGGGCGCACCGGGGTGATGCGGGTGACGACGCAGGGGCGCGCCTGGCTGGCGCCGGCCACCCGCGCCGTCTGGCTGCCGCCCCGGCGCCCCCATTCCATCCGCATGGCTGGGGCCGTGGCCATGCGCACCCTCTACATCGCCCCGCAGATCGCCGGGCCCTTGCCCGCCGAGGCCTGTGTCCTGGAGGTGGGGCCGCTGCTGCGCGAACTGGTGCTGCACATCCTGAGCCTGGGCATGCTGGATCCCGCGGTCGCGCCCCATGGGCGGCTGGCCGGGGTGCTGATCGACCTGATCGCGGCCGCCCCGCGCGAGGACCTGGCCCTGCCCCTGCCCCTGGACCCCCGCGCCCTGGCCCTGGCCGAGCAGGTCCAGGCCGCGCCCGACGACCGCGGCGACCTCACCCATCTGGCGCGGGCCGCCGGCGCCTCCCTGCGAACCCTGCAGCGCATCTTCCCGCGCGAGACCGGCCTCTCCCTGGAGGCCTGGCGGCAGAAGGCCCGGATGATCCACGCGGTCGCCGCCCTGTGCGCCGGAAGCTCGGTGACGGGGGCGGCCCTGGACTGTGGCTATGACAGCCCCTCGGCCTTCATCACCGCCTTCCGCCGGCAGTTCGGCGTCACCCCAGGGCGATACAGACCCTCACATGTCGGCCAATGATGGTTGGCCAGGATCGCCGCAAACCCAGGCCCCGTAAGGCATGGTGGGGAAGGCGCGCGAAAGTCGTTTTCTTCCATCCGCGGCCACCAACATGTTGGCTAGGTGGCGGCCTTCCGCGACAGCTCCCGCGCCCTGGCCAGCCGCTCGATCCCCCCGTCCAGGGTCGCGTCCCCCTTCGAGAAGCAGAGCCGCAGGATGCTGGTCACCGGGTCGGCCTCGTACAGCGCCGAGACCGGGATGGCCGCGACGCCGGCCTCCTTGACCGCCCGCAGCGCGAAGGCCCGGTCGGGCTCGCTGACCCCCGAGGCGGCCAGGTCGACATTGAGGAAGTAGGTCCCCTGGCTGGCCAGCACCTTGAACCCCTCCCGGGTCAGGCCCTCGCCCAGCCGGTCCCGCGACCGCGCAAGCCCGGCCGGCATGGCGGTGAACCAGTCGCCCGGCTCGTCCAGCCCGAAGGCCACCGCGGCCTGCAGGCTGGGGGGCGTGGTGAAGGTCAGGAACTGATGGGCGCGGGCCAGGGCGTGGGTCAGCTCGGGGGCGGCGCAGAGGAAGCCCACCTTCCAGCCGGTCAGGCCGAACATCTTCCCGGCCGACCCGATCTTCACCGTCCGGCCGCGCATATTCGGCAGCGACATCAAGGGGATGTGGGCGGCGCGATCGAACACCACCTGCTCCCAGACCTCGTCGCAGATGGCCGTCACGTCATGGGCCACGCAGAACTCCGCCAGCAGCTCCAGGTCCTCCCGAGGCAGCACGACGCCGGCCGGATTGATCGGGTTGTTCAGCACCACGAAGCGGGTCTTGTCGGTGAAGGCGGCCGCCAGCATGGCCCGGTCGAACCGCCAGTGCGGCGGCTCCAGCCGCACCAGTCTCGGCACGCCGCCGGCCCTGCGGATCAGCGGCAGATAGGCGTCATAGACCGGCTGGAACACCACCACCTCGTCGCCCGGCTCGACCAGGGCCAGGAAGGCCGCGGCCAGGGCCTCGGTGGCGCCGGAGGTGACGGTGACCTCGGTCTTCCAGTCCAGGTCCAGGCCCTGCGAGCGGCCGTAGTGCCCGGCCACCGCCTCGCGCAGCTGTGGCAGGCCGGCCATGGGCGGGTACTGGTTGTAGCCGTTGAGCACCTCGTCTGCCGCCTTCTGGCGGATCGCCAGGGGGCCGGGGTCGTCGGGGAAACCCTGGCCCAGGTTGATGGCGCCCAGCTCCCGGGCCAGGCCCGACATCTCCTCGAACACGGTGGTCGGAAGGTTGGCGTAGACGGGATGGGCCATGGCGCGCTCCTGAGCGGGGAATGTGCCTAGCACAGCTTCCGCGCCAAGATGCCAGCCATGCTGATCACGGCCTTCGAACCCACCACGCAGAGGCCTGGAAACGGCTCAACGAGGCCTGGATCCGCCCGCGGTCTACCGCGCCGCCGGCTTCGTGCAACCGCCGCCCCGGCCGACCCCCTATGCGAGGGCCGACGTTTTCATGGAGCTGCCGCTCTAGGGACTATTCTTCCTTGGCGCGGCGCTTGCGGAGGCTGGGGTTCAGCACCTGCTTGCGCAGGCGGATCGACTTGGGCGTCACCTCGACCAGCTCGTCTTCCTCGATATAGGCGATGGCCTGCTCGAGGGTCATCCGGCGCGGCGGGGTGAGGCGCACAGCCTCGTCCTTGCCGGATGCGCGGATGTTGTTGAGCGCCTTGGCCTTCATCGGGTTGACGTCCAGGTCGTCGGCGCGCGAGTTCTCCCCGATGATCATGCCCTGGTAGGTCTTTTCGCCGCCGCCCACGAACATGAAGCCGCGGTCCTCCAGGTTCCACAAGGCGAAGTCCGTCGTCTCGCCGTCGGAGTTGGAGACCAGCACGCCCTTGCGGCCCGCGTCGATGGCGCCCTTGTAGGGCTCGTAGTGGCTGAACACGCGGTTCAGCACGCCCGAGCCGCGGGTGTCGGTGAGGAACTCGCCCTGATAGCCGATCAGCGAGCGTGACGGCGACATGAGGCTGATGCGGGTCTTGCCAGCGCCCGACGGCCCCATGTCCTTCAGTTCGGCCTTCCGGGCCGAAAGCTTTTCGATGACGATGCCGGTGAACTCGTCGTCGACGTCGATCATGACGTCTTCGATCGGCTCCAGGCGATCGCCCGTCTCCGGGTCGACTTGGAACACCACGCGGGGACGGCTGATCGACAGTTCGAAGCCCTCGCGTCGCATGCTCTCGATCAGCACGCCCAGCTGCAGCTCGCCACGGCCGGCGACCTCGTAGGCATCCTTGTCGGAGGTCTCAGTCACCCGGATGGCGACGTTGGACTGGGCTTCTTTCAGCAGGCGCGCGGCGATCACGCGGCTCTGCACCTTGTCGCCTTCGCGGCCGGCCAGCGGGCTGTTGTTCACCGAGACGGTCATGGAGATGGTGGGCGGGTCGATCGGCTGGGCCGGGAGGGCTTCGGTGACCTCCATGGCGCACAGGGTGTCGGCCACGGTGGCTTTCGACAGGCCGGCGATGGCGACGATGTCGCCGGCCTCGGCGTCCTCGATGGGCTGGCGCTTCAGGCCGCGGAAGGCCAGCACCTTGGTGATACGGCCGCGCTCGACTTCCTTGCCGTCCAGCGACAGGGCGTGGATCGCCATGCCGGGCGTGGCCTTGCCCGACTGGATGCGGCCGGTCAGCAGGCGGCCGAGGAAGGGGTCGTTCTCGATCAGCACCGACAGGATCTGGAAGGGCTTATCCTTGTTTTCGACCACCTTGGGCTCGGGCACGTGGCGCACGATCAGGTCGAACAGGGGGGCCAGGTTGTCGTTGGGCTTGGCCATGTCGAGAGTCGCCCAGCCGTTCTTGCCCGACGCGTAGATGTGCGGGAAATCCAGCTGCTCGTCCGTCGCGCCCATGGCGGCGAACAGGTCGAAGGCGTCGTTCAGGATGCGGTCGGGATCGGCGTGGGGCCGGTCGACCTTGTTGAGGCAGAGGATGGGCTTCAGGCCCATCTTCAGCGCCTTGCCCAGGACGAACTTGGTCTGGGGCATGACGCCCTCCTCGGCGTCCACCAGGATGACGCAGCCGTCCACCATGCCGAGGATCCGCTCGACCTCGCCGCCGAAGTCGGCGTGGCCGGGGGTGTCGATGATGTTGATGCGAGTTTCGCCCGCTTCGCCGTTCCACAGCACGCTGGTGCACTTGGCCAGGATGGTGATCCCGCGCTCGCGCTCCTGGTCATTGGAGTCCATGGCGCGCTCGACCGTCGCCTCATTGGCGCGGAAGACGCCAGACTGGGCGAGCAGTTGGTCGACGAGCGTGGTCTTGCCGTGGTCGACGTGGGCGATGATGGCGATGTTGCGGAGCGACATTTAAATTCTTATCTCGGGAAGGGCGCGCGGCTTGTAAGCGAGCGCGGGGGCTTTCACCAGCGCAATCTCGTCGCGGGCGTGGACCATATGGTTGTGTCGTTGTGCGATGCAGCATGTCCTATACCGCACATTGTCGAAATTCATATCATTGAAAGTTAACGACAATTTCATTGTGCGACAAAAAAACTTACGACTTCAACGCATTCGACCTTGAAGTTTTGTGCGCCGCACTGTACTTGTAATCCTGTGAGGCGGCCCTGTCGCCTCTGCCCTTCCTGGGCGTTTCCTCCCTAATGAACTGCCGGGCCTTCGGGTCCGGCTTTTTTTTGGCCTGACGCCCGGGCGGCGTAGGCGTGGGAAGAAACGGCGCCCCCGGGGCCTGTCTAGGCGGTCTTCAACCCGCTCCAGTCGGCTCCCGCCAGCATGGCGGTGAGCTGCTGCAGATCGCGCTTCAACTTGGCGAAGCCCTCGGTGGTCTCAAGGCGCGCCTCATCCAGATAGAGCCCCCGGCTGATCTCGATCTGCAAGGCGTGTGTTCGCCTCGCCGGGCGGCCGTAGTGCTCGGTGGTGTAGCCGCCAGCATAGGGCGCGTTGCGGGCGACGCGGTAACCCAGCGCCTCCAGCTCCCGCTCCACTCTCTGAGTCACGATGGGCGCGCAGGCCGCCCCGAAGCGGTCCCCCAGCACCATGTCGCAGGCGCCCCCACCGGACCGGGCCGCCGCGGCCGGCATGGAATGCCAGTCCACCAGGATCGCGAAGCCGTGCGCGGCGTGCGCCTCTCCCAGCAAGCGGGCGAGGGCGGCGTGATAAGGGGCGTGGGCAAGCTCAATGCGGCCGCGCGCCTCGGCGAAGGTCAGCTTGCGGGCGTAGATCTCCTGACCTTCCGACACCACCCGGGCGATGGCTCCCAGGCCAGCCGCCACGCGCGCCGACCGGCCGCGGGCGAATTCCGGCAACTCGTCTGCGAACATGCCGGGGTCGAGTTCAAAGGCCTCGCGGTTGACATCCATATATGCGCGCGCGAGGCGTGCGGCGATGACCGTGGCGCCCAGGCTGGGGCTGGCCTCGATCAGTTCGTCGACGAAGGCGTCCTCGGACCGACGGATGGCGACGGCGTCCAGCGCCGTGGCGGCCATCATGTCGGCGGGATAGAGGCGGCCGGAATGAGGGGAGGCGAAGACCAGGGGGGTGGGCGCCGGCTGACCGTCGAGACCCGCGCGCCAGATGTCGAAGGAGGGCGCGGGCGTGGGCGCGGCGGCGTCGGCGACAAGGGGCTCAAAGGCGGTCATCGGCTTTCATATGACGGCGCGCGCCGTGAGCGGTCAAACGATCAGCGCGGCGCGCCAGGATGGTTCATCGCGAGTTTACATCTGGCCCACTATGGTGTGCGCTTCTGAACCCTTCGCGCGGAACACCCATGCCCCGGATTCTCTTGGCCGAAGATGACGATTCCCTGCGTGGCTTCCTCAGCCGCGCCCTGGAACGTGCGGGCTATGACGTAACCGCCTGCGCCGACGGCGAAGAGGCTGCTGCGGTTCTCGACCAGGATTGGGATCTGCTGCTCACCGACATCGTCATGCCGGGCATGGACGGTATCGAGGTGGCCCGCCTGGCGGCCGCCAGGCATCCTGGCCTGCGCATCATGTTCATAACCGGCTTCGCCGCCGTCGCTCTCGCCGCCGGCGAGAGCGCCCCCCCCGGCGCCAAGGTGCTGTCCAAGCCCATTCACCTGCGGGAGATCGTCACCGAGGTCGAGCGCATGATGGCGGCCGCCTAAAGCCGCGCTTGCGCCGGAAACGGTGCTCCATTATACCGCCGCCTCCGCTCCCGAAAGGGAGACCTGACGGTCTGGACGTGTAGCTCAGCGGGAGAGCACCTCGTTGACATCGAGGGGGTCACAGGTTCAATCCCTGTCACGTCCACCATCCGTTTCCCACCACCACCTTCCTTCGCGTCCCGAGGCCGGGCGCTTCGCCAGCTGTGACAGGTGCGGCGAGACAGGTCGCCCAAACCAAGCGGCTGCGGTGCTTGCTCACGCGATTGCGCTTTGGCCACGACGGCAGCGGCTCGGGTGCTGGATCAGGGCGGCCTCCTGCGATTCCTCAACAAGGAGCGCCGCACCCGGGCGAACACGCCTAGGCGGCAAGCCATCTCGACCGTGGCCCGGCGGGGAGCGTGGGTGAACGCCTCCTTCAGCGGCCCCGGCGCGCCCATCGTGGAGACGGCGGAGGACGCCTTCGCCGCGGCGGCCAAGCCAAGTCTCGGCTACTTTCTCACCCGACTTCGGGTTGCTCGCGGACCGGCCACGCTCGGAGACGGTCCGTCGGGCCAGGCGGCGAGGGTCACGCAAGCAGGTCGTCACCTGACGTGGCGTCAGCCCGCTTTCCGCCGCGAAGCCTTTTTCCGAAAAGTGCGGCGGTGTTGCAACAGTGCCTTTTTTGGCCCTTCCGCCACCTCCCGACCGACCGGTCGGTTTTTTCGAAGGACCGGCACGATCCGAACAGTGGTATATAAAATTGGCCCCCAGAAAACACCTGCAAAACCAAACCGATACCCGCCTGGATGGCGAGACCTGAAAGTTTTCCTGTTGCCGGTATGTATAGGCGCGAGATATTTGTCAGTTATGTCAAAAGCTTAGCGGCTGACGCTGCCCGTTTCGAACGGGAAACAATCCAAACCTGCTCTGGCGCTCGCGGCCGAGACAACCGATGATCGCGCCACTCTACGGCCGCTTAGCCTCCAGGCATTTCTAACTGGGGACAGGCCGTTGGAGGGGGAAAGGAAACATTGATGTCAAAAAGCAGTTATTTCTGCGGTGGTTCGATTCTGGCCGTGGCCCTGACGATGGGACTCGCCGGGACCGCCGCTGCACAGGACGACTCCGCCACGGTTGAAGAAGTGGTGGTCACCGGCTCGTTCATCGCCGGTACGCCTGAGGACGCGGCCCTGCCGGTCGACGTGATCGG
>NZ_JAOTJD010000054.1:0-24865 GCF_042714595.1 Phenylobacterium ferrooxidans
TCTTCCAACCCCACGAGTGCGCCAACTACCTGCACAACTCCGGATACGGTTCCGTCTAATCGAGTCCCGCTCTAGCGCCCAGCCCCGCCGCAAGCCGCAGTGCGCCCGTCAGGCGCCCGTAATACGGCGAGGCCGATCAGGAAGCGCTGGCGGCCTTCGGGGCCACGGGCTCGGCGGGCTTGGCTTGGCTGACCGGGGTCAGCCTGCCCTTCTCAGCCTTGGCTTCCGGGGAGGGCGTGGCCGGCGCGGCCGCCGGTTCCGGGGTGGCCTGCGGCGCCGTTTCGGAGGGTCCAGAGACCACCACCGCCGACGTCAGGCGGAAGTCCGGCGCACCCGCCTGGGCCGGCATCGGCGTCAGGCTGGCATAGACGGTCTCGGCGGCGGGCGCCTCATGATGGCCGGCCCGGCTGTCGGCGACATAGGTCGCAGGCGCCGCACCACGGCCGAAGCGGTAGAAGATGTGGGTCCCGACCTGGGCCACCCGAACCATGCGGGCCCCCCAGTTGGGGGAGACGCCGGTGGTGTGGAAGCTGGTGGCGTCGCCCACCGAGGCCATCAGGCCTCCCGACAGGGCGCGACCGGCGACCTGCTTGGCGCGGTTCCAGGCGACGACCTCGCGGCCCCGACGCATGGAGCCGTCGCAGGCGAAGCTGAACTGGCATCCGCGAGCCCGGGCGGCGCCCTGGAACACGACACCGCAGACGCTCTTGGGATAGGCCGGATGACGCACGCGGTTCAGCACCACCTGGGCCACGGCCTGCTGGCCGACGGCGGTCTCGCCGCGGGCTTCGAAATAGACGGCCTGGGTCAGGCACTCCAGCTCCCGCGAGGTCTCCAGCATGCCGGCCATGCGGAACGGCGGTGCCGACGGGACCAGGGGACCGGCGAAGGCGGCGCGCAGCACGACGGCAGACGCCGGGTTGCGGTCGCGCTTTTCCAGCCGGGCGGCGAGGATCGCGGACTGGCGGTCGCGCTCGGCGTCGCCGGCCACGGTGAAGGGGTCATGACGGCGCGCCACCGCCAGGATTCCAGGATCCATGTCGGCGGCTTCGCGCTGAAGAACGGCTTCCGAAAAGCCCCCGGCGGCGGCTTCGGCCAGGCGGGCCGTACGTTGGTGGTCGGTGGTGGCGCGCGCCATCCCGCCGGCCAGATAGGCGGCGCCGAGGCCCAGGCCGACGCCCGAACCCAGCAGCACAGCACTGGTCAACGCACGCCAATCGGCGCGCGCCTGAGGTTTGGATAGCAAAGGATGGTTGTCCCGTGTGGCGAAGGCGGAAGCGCCCCCAGACATCGTTTGCTGCTCGACGCCCCTGCACGTGCTGGCGGCGTTCCGCGGCGGGCCTGCTCCTTACACGTGGAAGGC
The DNA here is from genome assembly GCF_042714595.1 of Phenylobacterium ferrooxidans. Lineage (NCBI taxonomy): Bacteria > Pseudomonadati > Pseudomonadota > Alphaproteobacteria > Caulobacterales > Caulobacteraceae > Phenylobacterium > Phenylobacterium ferrooxidans. The sequence continues at coordinate 1,364 of NZ_JAOTJD010000054.1, forward strand.
AGGCCATGGCGAAGTTGCCGTGCTTATGACCGCAGAGTTTATGATTCGCAAGCTCATATTGCAGCGCAGCATGGAAATGCCTGTGGACGGGCGCCTCCGCAGGCCGTTCGGAACCTCTACCGTTCGCCGCCGTTCTTCCCGCCGAGACCCCCTGAACCGGAGCTATGTCATGCGGAAAACCCTTAGCCTTCTTGCCATTGCGAGCGTCGCCCTGACCCTCGCGGCTTGTGGCCACAACGTTGAGCAGCGCGCCTCCACCGGCGCCATCACCGGCGCCGTGATCGGTGGCCCCGTGGGCGCCGCCGCCGGCGCGGCGGTGGGTACGGTCGTCAGCAAGGCGGTCGACAAGTAGTCCTGGCGATGGCCCCGCGCGCTGCGGGGCCATAGTCCAACTGTGTCATGTGGCGCTCCCCGCTCTGACTAGAGTCGTATCGAAGCTACGATTCTTAGGGGCCCAACGTGGGACATGTCATCTACGCCGTCATGACGTTGGCCGCGGTCATTGCGATCGCCGTCATGGGCGGGCATCCTATCTGACGATGAAGCGCAGTCTGTCTCTCGCGCTGCTGATGGCGGTGTGCGCCTCGGGAGCCCACGCCGCGCCGGCTTGGCGCGTGCAGCAGTCCTGCGCCCTCAAGCGCTATCTCGGCGCCACGCCTGCTTTCGCCAACACCTGGGGACGTGACGCCTCCCAGGTCTCCCATGGGCGCCGCCCCGCGGCCACCGCCTGGCGGACCGAGCCCGCCGCGCGCTTCAACTACACCACCGCCATGGCCTCGGGTCGCGCCTTCGCCGACCGCGCCGCTGACCTGCTCGCGCGCCGGGAGGGGATCAGCCGGGACGAGGCCCTGCGAGTGATCGGCGCCGATCCCGGTCCCTGGCCGGAGGTCACCGAGGCCAAGTGTGACGCACTCGAGCGGCTCGCCCGGCGCTGACACCCGCCAGGGTCGTAAAAGCGCTCTGGAGGCATCCGAGCCGCCAGGCCGAAACCCCATTTCGGGCCAACTGTAAAGCTTTGTAAAATCGTGGCCCGCAAAGGATTTTCCGCGCTGAAGCTCTGGTAAGACGTCGTTAAGGATTAACCTCAACGCACGGTCGAACTCAGATGACGGACATGGATGAAGTCGCCCTGGCGCGGCGGATGAAATTCGCCAAGACCTGGAACATCAATCCGCTCGTGGCGGAGATCGTTGAGATCCTGCTGATCTATGGCGGCTCGGCCCACCGCAATCTGGTGGCTGAGCGGATCGCGATGCGGCGCACGCGCGAGCACATCTCCGACGGCCTGAAGCGCGAGATCTTCGAAGCCTTCGACGCCCATTGCGAGGGCGCCGCCAAGGCGGGTCAGCCCGCCCTCCTCTTCCTGCCCTTTGGCGAGGGTTCCCACCGCTGGTCCCTGACCCCCGAGGCTCAGAGCTTTCTGGAACAGGCCCCCGCCGCCCTGCCCCGGCCGGCTGCGCGCCGGTGACCCATGCGCCCTTCCTGTTGAAGCTGACCTCCGCCCTGGCCGGCGGCGCCTTCTGTCTGGGCGTGGTTCTCGGCCTGGCCCTGATCCATGCCTGACGCCATGCACCCCAAGTCACGACGCCTGCTGTTCGTCCTGGCTCTGGCGCTGAACCTGGCGGCCTGGATTCTCATCCTGCGCACGGTGATCCTGCCCCTCGTCAACAATTGACGCAGGCGCGCACGCGCCGGAGAGTTCGGCTCATGTCAGCCAAGCTCCTCGCGCCCCTCGCCGCCGCGGCCCTCCTGGCCGGATGCGCCACACCCCCTCAGGTCGTGCGGAGCGGCGACCCCGCCTTCGCCACGGGCAAGACAGTGGCTCTAGCGGTCAGCGAGGCAACGCCCTCGGACCGGGCGCGCCTGGACCAGGCCTCGGTCCTGGTGCTGGAAAAGCTTCAGGCCCAGGAGGCGCGCGTGGGCGACCCGGCCGCCGCCGACTACCTGATGCAGGTGGCCTTCAGCGCCTTGCCCAGGGGCGTGGGCGTCATGCGCGACGGCGCGGGGAGTTGGCTGTCGCAGTCTCGCCGCCGGTTCGGAATGCGGGGCCCCGGCTACGCGGTCAGCATCACAGCCATCGAGGCCCGGACCGGCAAGGCCGCCTTCTCGGCCACCGCCACCGGGCGCGCCCGCGGCGATCCCGCCAAGGCCGTCGACCGCCTGGTGACGGCGGCGCTGGGCCAGCCCTAGGGTCTTCGTCTCCCGTGCGGGACAGGAAGGCGCTCAACTGTACTCTGGCAGATCCACCATGAACGTCGCGCCCGTGCCAGGAGCGCTCGCGCACGTCACCTGCCCGCCGTGCCGCACCACCACCGAGCGGACGAAGGCCAGGCCCAGCCCCGCGCCGGCGTCGCCGGCGGCCGAGGGCCGCGCGAACCGCTTGAAGGGCTCGAAGACGCCCGCCATCTCCTCGGGGCTCAGGCCCGGCCCCTGATCGGTGACGCTGATCCGCGCCCGGCCGTTCTCGCGGGCCAGGGCGACGACGATCTGCGCCCCTGCCGGGCTGTACTTCACCGCATTCTGGAACAGGTTGGCGAAGGCCCGCGCGAGCAAGGAACGGTCGCCAAGCGCCAAGCAGGGCTCCTCGCAGCCCTCCTGGAGGAACTCGATCTTCCGCTGCTGGGCCTGGGGCCAGAGCTCGTCGGCCATCTCGGAGATGACGTCGCAGAGGTCCACCGGCTCGCGGACCAGGACCGAGGCCTCCGCGCGGGCGAACTGCACAAAGCCATCCGCCAGCGCCAGGGTGCGCCGCGCATTGGCGGCGATCCGGCCCACCACCGTGGGCTCCAGACCCGGCGACTGCTGCAGCAGGGCCAGGATCGAGGTCTGCGGCGAGCGCATGTCGTGGGTCAGCAGTTGCAGGGCCTGTTCTCGCTGGCGGGCGGTGGCCATCAGCTGCGTGGCGTCGGCCAGGCTGATCACCTCACCGGCCTGACCGCCCCCCTCCCCGCGACGCGGCGCCCTCATCATCAGCAGGGTGCGGCCGTCGCTCAGTTCCAAGGGGTGGGTTCCGGAGACGGGCGCGTCCAGCCCCTGAGGTTCCAGCCTCCGCAGCAGGTCGGTGAGGTTCCGGCCCACCAGGTCAGATCCCAGCAGCGTCTCCCCCGCCGCATTGGCCTGGATGACGATCCCCCCGGCGTCGGTCACCAGGGTGGCGTCAGGGAGGCTGGCCAGGATGTCGTCGGCGAAGCGGCGCAGGGCGTCCATCCGCGAGATCGCTCCGCTGAGCGCCCGGGCCTGGCTCTCCACCACGTCGGCCACAGGGCCGTTGGCGACGGGAGCCTCCAGCCGCCCCCCCAGCCTCTCGAACTCGGCCTTGAGATAGTCGCTGGCCATGGCCAGGCGCCGCCAGCCCCAGAGCGGAAAGACCAGCAACAAGACAGCGATCGCGCTGACCGGTGAAAGCCACAGGTGCGCCAGGGCGAACAGCATGACGCTGAGGCTCAGGACGGCCACGCCCAGGCCGATCGCCAGGGTCAGGTTCTGGGCGGGCTTCAGATACAGGAAGCCGGCCATCAGGATCCACAGCGGCAGGACGGCGATGGCCAGGCGCAGAGGCCACCCGGCTTCGCCGCGCGCCACGCCGTGGTCCAGGGCGTCGAGGATATTGGCCTGCAGCTCCACGCCGGACATGCCGCCGGCTCCGCCCATGGGCGTCTGGAAATGGTCGGTCATGCCCAGCGCCGTGGCGCCCACCAGCACCCGTTTTCCGGTGAAGAATTCGGGGGGCACCTCCCCGCGCAGCACGCTGCCGAAGCTGACCGCGCGATGGGCGCCCGGCGGCCCGCCGAAGGGGATCAGTTCGGCGATGCAGGACCGGTTCGGGAGGGGCGTCTTCAACCCCAGCACCACCTCGGCCAGAGGCCGCGCGGTCGGGGCCGGGCAACGTTCGCGGCGACGCACCACGCCATCGGGATCGGGGCGGATGATCACCTGGCCGAGGCCGGCGGCGGCGGCGGCCAGGGGACCTGCGGGCGGGACCTGGTTCAGTTCCGCGCCGTTCAGGCCCTGCCCCACCAGCACCGGCAGGAAGACGGCGCCCGCGGCCTTCATCGCCTTGGCCAGGCTGGGGTCGACCAGATCAGGCTCGGTGAACAGCACGTCGTAGATCACCGCCTTGGGCCCCATGGGCGCCAGGGTGTTCAGCAGATCTGCGTGACGCGCCCGGGGCCAGGGCCAGCGGCCGAGCTCGGCCAGGCTGCGGTCGTCGATGGCGACGATGATGATGTCCGGGTCCGCGGGCCGGCCGCTCATCGTGGCGAAAGCGTCGTAGACCGCGCCGTCGGCCCGGGCCAGCAGGGAGCCCCAGGTCGCGCCGCCCGCCGCGGCGGTGGCGAGCACGGCCACCAGCAGCCACTCCAGGAGCAGTCGTCGGCCGGCCGGCGATCGCCCCGTGTCCGGCATGGGCTACTGCCCGACGGTGAGGTCTTGCAGGCCGCCGACCTTCTCGGTGATCTGGCCCTTGGCCAGCCGCGTCGCCGTCACCCGCCAGTAGTAGGTCCCGGGGGGCAGGTCGGTGAGCACCACCTGCGGCGCCTCCAGCCCGGTCTGGTCCACCAGGGCGGTGCGCGCCTGGGGGTCGGCGAACATCTGGAAACGGTAGGTGCGAACCCCCTGGCCGGTGGCGGTCCACTTGAACAGGTACTTGCGCAGCTTGCCGGAGCGGTCGACCGCCGCCTGGCCTGGCTCCAGGACGTTGAGGTCGCGGTCGAAGCCGTAGTTGGAGGCCAAGCCCTCCAGCCCGATTGCGTCGAGGGCGGTGACGCGGACGAAATAGGTCCCGTCCGGCACGCCTGCGAAGGTGACCGCCGTCTGGTCGGTCGTGGTCTCGGCGAAGGTGTCGACGAAGCCCGCGTCATTGGCCAACTGCAGCCGGTAGGCCACCGCGCCGGCCACCGGCTCGACGGCGAAGGCCACCACAGGGTCTTCCTGCGCGCGACCTCCCCGCGCCAGTTTCGGGGTTGGCGGCAACTTGATGGGCTCCCCCACCGAGGTCGGCGAGACGCTGACCCCGAAGGTCTCGGCCACCGCCACCTCGGCCGAGGTCCCGGCCACCCCCACCAGGCCCTTCAGCACCTCGGTGGTGGCCTGGCCATCGCTCAGCGCCGCCACCCGGAACTCGGTGCCGCGCACGGCGGAGACCGACAGGGGGGTGCGGATGAGGAAGCGCGAGTCGGGATTGGCGTTGGGGGTCGCGGAGGTGGAGCTGCGCCCCTGGTCGAGGTCGAAGACCCGCAGCATCCCGCCGGTCATCGGGACCTCCCGCAGCTGCCGGACCCGGCCGCTGGAATTGGAAGGCAGGGTGATCCGGCTCTCGTCGGAAAGCTCGATGGTCAGGAAGCCGCCCGCCAGGGTCGTCAGGCGCATGCCCTCGACGATGGGCAGGCCCACGCGCGGCGTGATGGCCCGCCCGCCCTGTTCGATCTGCACCCCGCCGGAAAAGGCGACCAGCTCGGCGGTGATGGCGTTGGTCCGCATCACCCGGTAGGGAACCACCACCGTGGACCCCGGCCGCAGGCGGCGGGCGTCAGGGATCCTGTTCAGCCGCTGGACGGTGCGGTAGTCGCCCGGCCGCGCGAAGTAGCGGGTTCCCAGGGTGTAGAGGTTGTCGCCCTTCTTCACCACATAGCGGGCGTCGGGCGGGCTGGGCGGCGGCCCCTGCTGGGCCAGGGCGGCGGTGGGCAGCGCCAGGGCGAGCAGCAGGGCCGGCAGCTTCACTGGGCGTCCTCCAGGACCGGTTGGCAGCGCTCCAGCCGGTAACCGAAGCCGTAGACCGTCACAAGCCGGAAGCCGCTCGCCGGCCGCAGGGAGAGCTTGCCCCGCAGGCGCGAGATGTGGGCGTCCAGGGTGCGGGTCTCCAGGTCCGCCCGGTGGCCCCAGACCCGCTCCAGCAGATAGTCGCGGCTCAGCGCCCGGGACATGTTGCGGAACAGGGTGAGCGCCAGCTGGAACTCCTTGGAGGTCAGCTGCTCGGTCCTGCCGTCGCGGCTGGCGGTCTCGGTGGCGGGGTCGAAGGTCCAGCCCTCGTGGGTCTCGCCGCTGGTGGGCGGGGACGCCGGATAGGCGCGGCGCAGCAGGGCCGCCACCCGGGCCAGCAGGATCGAGGGCTCGAAGGGCTTGACCAGATAGTCGTCGGCCCCGGCGTTCAGCCCCTCCACCACGTCGCTCTCCACCGAGCGGCTGGTGACCAGCAGCACGGGCGGCGCGGTGGGGAGGAGTTCCGGCAGGCGCGCCAGAACGTCGATGCCGGTCATCTCCGGCATGTTCCAGTCCATGATCAGCAGGTCGAAGGTCTGGCGCCGCAGGTCGGCCAGCAGGGCCGGCGGGCGCTCATAGACGGTGCAGCGGTGCCCGGCCTGCCGCAGCATGGCCGCGAGCAGATCATTGTGGGCCTGGTCATCGTCCAGGACGGCGATGTTCATGCCTTCGAGCCCCCACCCAAATCGACTGGCGGAAAGCTTAACCTTCGCAGGTCCGCCCGGCCCCCGGATTCGTCGCCAGGTTACATTCCTTTACGTTCCTGCCTTGGGCGGGTTGTTGCGGGCCACGAAGTCGGCGTAGCCCTCGATGTACTCGTCCGGGATGAACCCCGCCATCATGGCGCTCAGGTGCCCCTTGCCCGGCAGGACCAGGTTGGTGAAGTCCGGCAACTCGCGCGCCATGCGGTGGGTCCGCGCATTGGGGCGGTCGTACTCGCCGTTGATGGCCATGACCGGGAAGTCGACCCTGGAGAGATCGAGCTTGTTGAGGGTCGCCATCATGCGGCCGGCCATGTCCTCCATGGCCCGCACCGCGCCGCCGCCCACCACGGCCTGGACCTTGGCGCGGATCTTGTCGCCGAGGTCGTTGCCGACCTCCTCGCCCTTTGCCTGGCGGCGGGCCTTGACCTGGGCGTTGGCGGCGGCCTCGTCAGGGGCCTCTCCGGTCACGTCGGGCGGGACCTTGTCCTTCCACTCCCCGACCTCGCTGATCCCCGAGCCCTGGAAGCAGGCGGTGATGAACCGCTCCGGCGCGCGGGCCAGCAGTTGCAAGGTCACCCCGCCGCCCATGGAATAGCCGGCGATGTGGGCCTTGCCGATCCCCATCTGGTCCATGAATTCCAGGACGTCGTCGGCCATGTTGAAATGGCTGTGCCGCGCCCCGCCCGACAGGCCGTGGGCCCGCATGTCGAGGGCGTAGACGTGGTTGGTCTGCGCCAGCCTTGGCGCGATGCCGTTGGAGAACCAGTTGCCGATGGCGCTGCCCCGCGCCCCGTGGATCAGGATCACCGGAACGCCTTGGCCGGCCTCCACATAGTGCAGGCGGGTCCCGTCCTTGACCGTGAAGTAGCCGTCGGGCCAGCGCGGCGGTGCGGCGCGCTCGGCCGCGGTCGAAACCGACATGAAATCCCCAAGAATCTACGCGACTGAAATGCTGTCGGCGGGAAATGAGTCCCGCCTGGCGCGCATTATGACGGCTCCCAGGTCCCGGCGCCAACGGCCTTGAGTTGACAGGCTGGGCGCAGGCGGTGTCCTGGGGTCGTCCCCAGTCAGGAAGCTCCCCCTTGCGTCACGCCCTGCTCAGTCTCGCCTTCGCCCTCATCGCCGGCGCCGCCAGCGCCGCCCCGGCCTATGTCACGGGCGAGCCGTCCCTGGGCAAGCCCACGGCGAAGATCCACGTCGAGGAGTACGCCTCCCTGAGCTGCAACCACTGCGCTCAGTTCAACAACGAGGTCTTCCCGGCCTTCAAGGCCAAGTACATCGACACCGGCAAGGTCCGCTACACCCTGCACGAGTTCCTCACCGAGCCCGCCAATGTCGCCGCCATCGGCTTCATCACCGCCCGCTGCGCCGGGGCCGACAAGTACTATTCCGTGGTGGACGGCCTGTTCCGCCGCCAGGCCGAGATCTTCGAGACCCGCCAGCTACGCCCGGTCCTGCTGGAGGTCGCCAAGCAAGCCGGTCTGTCCGAGCCCGAGGTCACCGCCTGCGTCAACAACCCGGCCCATGGCGAGGCCCTGGAGGCCCGGGTGGCGGCCGGCGTCGCCCGGGGCGTGGACTCCACCCCCTTCTTCTTCGTCAACGGCGTGAAGGTGAACGGCGTCACCCTGGCCGACCTCGACAAGGCCATCGCGGCGGCGGGGAAGAAGAAGCGGTAGCCTGCTGCTACCCCCTGTCATCAGGGCGCCCTAGCCTTCCGGGGTCATGATCCCTAAATTCGACCCCATGCCCCGCACCCCGAAGACCGCCGAGCCGACCGGTGTCGCCGACATGTCGGCGGTGTTCGACTATGACGAGTCCGCCGGCCCGGTGGTCTGGATCCCCCACCGCCCCGACCGCCCGGTAAAGTCCGAGGGCGGCCGCCGGTTCAAGCTCGTCTCCGAGTACGAGCCGGCCGGCGACCAGCCCACCGCCATCGCCGACCTGGTGGCGGGCCTCGAGGGCCGCGAGCGCGACCAGGTGCTGCTCGGCGTCACCGGCTCGGGCAAGACCTTCACCATGGCCAAGGTGATCGAGCAGACCCAGCGCCCGGCCCTGATCCTTGCGCCCAACAAGACCCTCGCCGCCCAGCTCTATTCGGAGATGAAGAGCTTCTTCCCCGACAACGCGGTGGAGTTCTTCGTCTCCTATTACGACTACTACCAGCCCGAGGCCTACGTGCCGCGGACCGACACCTATATCGAGAAGGACTCCTCGATTAACGAGCAGATCGACCGGATGCGCCACTCGGCCACCCGGGCGATCCTGGAGCGCGACGACGTCATCGTCGTGGCCTCGGTCTCCTGCATCTACGGCATCGGCTCGGTGGAGACCTATTCCACCATGACCATCCAACTGGAGGTCGGGCAGCGGGTGGACGAGAAGAAGCTGATCGCCGACCTGGTGGCCCTGCAGTTCAAGCGCAATGACGCCAGCTTCGAGCGCGGCGCCTTCCGCCGGCGCGGCGACACCCTCGAGATCTTCCCCGCCCACTACGAGGACCGCGCCTGGCGCGTCAGCCTGTTCGGCGACGAGATCGAGGCCATTGTCGAGTTCGACCCGCTCACCGGCCGCAAGACCGCCGACCTGCCGAGCATCAAGCTCTACGCCAACAGCCACCACGTCACCCCGCGCCCGACGCTCCACCAGGCGATGATCTCCATCAAGGCCGAGCTGAAGGAGCGCCTCGACTGGATGATCGCCAACGGCAAGCTGCTGGAGGCCCAGCGGCTGGAGCAGCGCACCACCTTCGACCTGGAGATGATCGCCGCCACCGGCTCCTGCGCCGGCATCGAGAACTACAGCCGCTACCTGTCGGGCCGCCGGCCGGGCGAGCCGCCCCCCACCTTCTTCGAATACATCCCCGACAACGCCCTGCTGTTCGTGGACGAGAGCCACCAGGCGGTGCCGCAGATCGGCGGCATGTACCGGGGCGACTACCGCCGCAAGTTCACCCTGGCCGAATACGGCTTCCGCCTGCCCTCCTGCCTGGACAACCGCCCCCTCAAGTTCGAGGAGTGGAACGCCATGCGGCCCGACACCATCTGCGTCTCGGCCACCCCGGCGGCCTGGGAGCTGGAGCAGTCGGGCGGGGTGTTCGCCGAGCAGGTGATCCGCCCTACCGGTCTGATCGACCCGCCGGTGGAGATCCGCCCGGTCTCCAAGGACAACCACAGCCAGGTGGACGACGTGATCGCCGAGGTGCGCGACACCACGGCCAAGGGCTACCGCTCGCTGATCACCGTGCTCACCAAGAAGATGGCCGAGGACCTCAGCGAGTACATGCACGAGCAGGGCCTGCGGGTCCGCTACATGCACTCCGACATCGACACCATGGAGCGGATCGAGATCATCCGCGACCTGCGCCTGGGCGCCTTCGACGCCCTGATCGGCATCAACCTGCTGCGCGAGGGCCTGGACATTCCCGAGTGCGGGCTCGTCGCCATCCTCGACGCCGACAAGGAGGGCTTCCTGCGCTCCGAGACCAGCCTGATCCAGACCATCGGCCGGGCGGCGCGCAACGTGGACGGCAAGTGCATCCTCTATGCCGACCGGGTCACCGGCTCCATGGAACGCGCCATGGCCGAGACCTCACGCCGCCGGGAGAAGCAGGCCGCCTACAACCTCGAGCACGGCATCACGCCCGAGAGCATCAAGTCCTCCATCAAGGACATCCTGGCCTCCCCCTACGAGAAGGACCGGGTCACCGTGCCGGTGGGCGTGGCCGAGGACTCCAAGCCCTTCATGGGCGACAACTTCAAGACCACCCTGCGCGACCTCGAAAGCCGCATGCGCCAGGCCGCCGCCGACCTGGAGTTCGAGACCGCCGCGCGCCTGCGCGACGAGATCAAGCGCCTGAAACTGATGGACCTGGAATTCGCCAACGACGTGCTGACCGCGCCGGGCGAGGAGGTGGACCGCACGGCGGTGAAGAAGGTGCGGGCGGAGGCGCGGGCCGAGGCGCAGGAGCGGTTCCGGAAGGGGAAGCGGTAGGGGTTCTCAACGCCGTAGCAGGTAGGGAAAGAACAACCGAAAATTGACTCTCCAGTTTAATTCACATCCAATTCCCCAAGTTTGGGGGGTTTGGGATGCAGGTTTCCGTTTGGGCAGGGTTGCATAATCGGCAAGCCGAGCTCGATTTCGTAGATATTGATACGGACACGGATACGCGACTATTCGTCGATCCTTACGCGATTGATATCAGGGGCGATGCTTGGTCCTCCGACTGCAGCCGACACCTTCGTTCCTTCTTCAACGCTCTAATCGGCGCACTTAGAAACAACGATGATGCGCGTGCTGAGCACCTAGCTTCTCACCTCCACGAAACGAACGAGACATTCCTCGGCCTATCGAAAGGTCGCCCACAGGGTCGCGGTATTGGTCGCGACCAGGCCCTTCAGATATTGGATGCGTTGAAAAGAAGCCGCGCAGTAGCGTCCGGCCTACTTTCGGAACTTGCTGAAGCCGAACTCTTCATCGAGGGCATCGGATCAGACAAGATTTCTGATCTAACAACGAATATCTTAAGGGGACCGCTTCTTCATTACACGCGGGAACAAGCTAACTTGTGGAACATGCCTCTTACGGCAAATGTTGCCCTCAGCCCAATATGGGATCCAAATCGGGAAGACTGGATACAGGCTCCACGGGAAACCTTGGTCATCGATGGGAAACCAGTAATATTGGTTCCAAAATTTTCTGTCCGGAAAATACTGACGCTAAATTCTCAGGAATTTTACAACAACCATATGATTTCCTATCTTCGGCAGGAATATCTTCATGCCGGCCAAGCGCTGGTTCACGTCTTGAAATCTGGAGAACCGGTTGTTTGGAAGAAAGACGTAAAGGAACTTCACCCAAAATCCAAACCCGCCCTTGCAGAATTTGCCGAACAACATCCCGAAGTTCTAAATCTTTACAAGCGTCTAGCTGGCGCGAAGGGAGCGCTTGACGCAAGCGACTTTGAAGACGAATTCGACGAAGCTGAGTTCGCTCGTCGAATGATCGCAGAGCTTCGCGAAATACCGCCCGGCGGCCCCCACGCCAGCGCCTATCATTCATTTTGCATCGGCGCGCTCACCTTCCTTCTATTCCCAGACTTGATCTGCCCGGTCAAAAAACGTGAGATCGATCAGGGCCGGAAGCGGATCGATATTGCGTATAAGAACGCAGCTAGAGATGGATTTTTTGATATGGCTTTGCGCTCGCCGCAACTACGATCAATAGAAATACCGGTTGAATGCAAAAACTATACTCAGGATATCGCCAATCCTGAATTAGATCAGCTCACAGGTCGCTTCTCTCACGTCCGTGGATTTCTGGGACTACTTTGCTGCCGAGCGTTCAACGACAAAGTCAGGTTCACTGAACGCTGCAAGGATGCTGCTGTTCATAGAGGACACTTTGTGATCGTTTTGGATGACGCCGATCTTGAGCTAATGCTTCAAAATGTCGAGCAAGGCGCGAGAACGGCCAATGACGTCTTTCTCCGTGGCCGTTTTGGCGAGCTCACCGCATAGAGGTAGTTCACGCCTTACAACCCCGCCAACCCGTTGATCACCAGCGCCTGAAGCGTCAGCCGCTTGTCTGACCAGCCGTGGTCCGTCGCCACGTGGAAGCCTTGCGCCTTCGTCCCGCCCGCCGCCATGACCGCGGCGATTAGGCGGTCGGTGTCGGGGCGTCGTCGCTGGAGAGGACCAGGAGGGGGCAGGCCGGGGCCGAGGGTGTCCAGGCGCCAGGCCTCGCCGCCGGCGATCAGTTCGTCGGCCATGCCCTGGCCTGTGGCGCCGGCCAGGGTCTCGCGGTTGTTGTCCATGGCGGCGGCCAGGGCGGTGGGGTCAGCCTTCCCCTGGACGCCCCGCGCGCCCATGTCGGCCGCCGAGATCAGGACGGCGCCCAGCAGGTCCGGGTCCTTGGCGGCGGTCTGGGCCGTGACCCAGCCGCCCATGCTGTGGCCGGCGATGGCGATGCGCTTGGGATCGACCCCCAACTTCGCCGCGCTTTGGGGGTCGCGCAGATAGGCCAGCATGGCCCGCGCATCGATCAGGTTGTGGCCGAGGGCCCCGGGCTGCCCCAGGAGCCGCGATAGTTGAAGGCTGCCGCGTTCCAGCCGGCGCGGCGCACGGCCTGGGCCAGGTCGAGGTTCTTCTCATTGCCCAGGCGCATGGGGCGGCTCCTCGGGAAGCGGAGCCGTGATGGTGGCGCGGGGCTGGCGGAGGCGCAACCAACGTTCCTTCTCCCCTTGCGGGAGAAGGTGGCCCTGCGGAGCAGGGTCGGATGAGGGGTCGAAAGCCCTCTCCGGTCAGGACGTCGCACGATCATCGGAGAGGGGAGCGTGACCCCTCATCCGACCGGTCTCCGACCGGCCACCTTCTCCCACAAGGGGAGAAGGACGGCGATCGCTCAGGCCACGCCGTCGAGACGGTCGGCGATCCAGATCTTGATCAGGGACTGGCGGGTCACGCCGCGCCTCTGGGCCTCGATATCCAGGCGCCGCACCATCTGGTCGGTGAAGTCGACATTGACGCGCCGCTTCTCCAGGCCCGGACGGCGGGCGGTCGACCAGTCAATATGGTCGCCGATGTCCTCGCCGGACTCGAACTTGGCGTCGAACGCCTCGGCGCTAATGGTCTTGGCTGTCATATGCGCTCACCTCATCGTCCCGCGACCGCCGGACCGAGATGATCCGGATCGCGTCCTCTCGCTCGGTGACGACCGCCGTCCAAAGGCGCTCGCCGATCCTGCCGATCACCAGTCGCCGCGGCTCGGCCACGAACCGGGTGTCGACCACCAGCCTCAGGTCGTCATCCCACAAGGCCTGGGCCGCCGCGAAGTCGATCCCGTGCTTGGCGAGGTTGCTGGCGCTCTTGTCCGGGTCGAACTCGAACATGGGGCTAGGCTAGCACGGAAATGGTATAGTTTCCACTCCCTCCGGCGCGGCGTGCCCCTTCGGGCCCTACCGCTGCGTGACCTTCCAGCCGTCGCCGACCCGGGTGGTGGTCCAGGCGACGCCGTCCCAGTCGGTGAAGTTGAGGATGGTGTCGTGGTGGCCCGCGCCGCCGGACTTCGGGGTGTGGTGGAAGCGGCGGCTGGCGGCGTCCCAGGTGGCCGACCAGCAGGCCCCGCCCCAGGTGCGGTAGTCGATGCGGCGGTCGGCGTGGCCCGCGCCCTTTTCCGGCTGGTGGTAGAAGCTGTCACCGGCCCAGGTGGCGGTCCAGCGGGAGCCGTCGCAGGTGGTGTAGGGGATGTCGATCACCGTCTGGCCTGACTGCGGCTGGGCCTGGGCCGGGGCGCCGAGCCCCAGGATCGCCGCCACCACCGCCGTCGCCGACGCCGCAAATGTCTTTCCACCCATGGTCGTCCTCCCAAGCTGGAGCTTGAACCTAACGGTTGCAGCGGCCCCGCCAAGACCCTGTGACCCAAAAACCGCACGCGCCCAGCCTGGGCGCGGGGGCCGGAACCACGGCGGCGGTTCGGGCGTAGACCTGGGCATGGGGGAGCGCCGAACCGGCGGTCCAGAAACGGACGACGGACGGCGCTTCCAAAACTCTTGCTGGGGATAGCAGCCATGTCGCCGTCGCTTTCCGTCGTGTCCGACAATGTTGTCGGCGCCCTCCCGCGTTCCGAAGCCCTGTCCATGCGCGTGCGCCGCCTGCAGGCCGAGGCCAGGGGCCTGGCCCGCGAGCACATCGCCGCCCTGGTGGCCGCCCTGCACGAGGCCGAGGTCCTGGCCGCCGAGATCGCCGAGGGCGGCGAGGCCTATCCCGCCGGCATCCGCGACATCGCCCGGCGCCTGACCGAAGAGTGCGAGTTGAAGATCGGCACGATCGAGGCGATCAACGCCCGCCTCTAGGCTCTGGCCCGGCGCCTGCATGGCAGCGCTTCAACCGTCCCGGTTTGGAGCGAAACCATGGTCAGTCGTGTTGCGCGTACACGTCCCCGCCTCGTCGCGGAGACCCCGAAGGTGAATGTCGTGGCCCTGCAGGCCCTGGCGCCCGCGCCGGAGACGGCCGAGGCGCCCGCGCCCGCCTCCGAGACCCTGGCCGAGCAGATCCGGCGGTTGCAGAGCGAGGCCAAGAGCCTGGCCCGCAATCACGTCGACGCCCTGCGCCTGGCGCTCATTGAGGTCGAGCGGCTTTCGGAGGAGATCGGGGCCGGCGGGGACGTCTATCCCACCGGGGTGCGCGAACTGGCCCGGCGCTTCGCCAGCGAGACCGACACCAAGGTCCAGGCCCTGATGGCCATCGTTCAGCGCAGCTAGCCTCTGGCGAACCGTCAAGGATTGTAAGCTTCAGGCGCGGCTGCATCCATTTCTGAAGCGCGGCGTTAGCTCCCCGGTTGTTCAAAGTGGTCGCCCTCCCCGGCGCCCGGCCAAGGGATTTGCTAGATGACCGACACCATCAACCGCGTGCTGATCGGGGCCTTCGCCGCCGCCGTCATGACCGTCGTGGCCATGGCCGGGACCATGGTCGCCGCCTCCCAGCCCGTGGCCTTCGGCCAGGGCCTGAGCCAGCAGAGCCAGGGCCGCTAAGGTCTAAAGATCCTCCCCCAGGCGCGCCGCGCCGATGTGGGGGAGGTGGACCGCCGCGCAGCGGCGGGACGGAGGGGGATCAACGTCGTTGACCTCTTCGGCCCTAAAACAAGAGTCAAAGTCCCCCTCAGGCGCTTCGCGCCAGCTCCCCCAGGAGGGGAGCATCCTCACCCCACCAGGTCGCCGAATTCCTTGCTGCGCCGCAGCCAGGCCGCCGCGTAGCCGCAGATCGGGGTGATCTTCAGCCCCTTGGCCCGCACATCGGCGCTGAGCGCGGCCATCAGCCGGCCGGCCGCGCCGGTGCCGCGCAGGGCGGCCGGGCTTTCCACATGGTCGAGATAGAGGCGCTCTCCGCTCAGACGATAGTCGGCCCAGGAGGTCTGGCCCTGTTCGTCCATCTCGTAGCGGTCGCCGGTGTCGCGCAGATCGGTCATGGTCTGATCATAACCCTCTCGCCCGCGAGATCGATCCCGCTTAACTTCGCGATTGCGTGAGCGGGAGAGAGCAATGCGTTTGGGTGTGATGCTGGCCGGCATGGCCATCCTGGGCGTCAGCGCCTGCGGCAAGCCGGCCGAGAAGACCGAGGCGGAGGCGGCAGCGCCAGCCTTCACGCCGTCGCAGACCCCGCCGAAGCGCAAGCCGGGCCTGTGGGAACAGCGGGTCTCCACCGGCGATTTCGTGCAGGTCAGCCGCATCTGCCTGGACGCCGCCGCCGACGAGAAGATCAGCTTCTGGGGCTCCCAGGCGACCCGGGACATGTGCGAGAAGAACGTCTTCTCGGCCCGCGTGGCCGGCGGCTATCAGTTCAGCTCGGTCTGCGACATGGGCTCGGGCGGCAAGACCACCACCAGCGGCACAGCCACGGGCGACTTCAATTCCAAGTACGTCATCCAGGCCGAGAGCTCCACGGAGGGCGCCGCCGCCCCGCAGATGAACGGCCTGCACAAGGTCACCGTCGAGGCCGCCTGGCAGGGCGCCTGCCCCGAAGGCTACAAGCCCGGCGACATGTCCCTGCCCGGCGGCATGAAGATCAACATCCTGGAGCTGCCGGTTCCCCCCAAGGGTTAGACCAGCTCCACCGCCATGGCCGTGGCCTCGCCGCCGCCGATGCAGAGGCTGGCGACGCCGCGCTTGCCGCCGCGGGCCTCCAGGGCCGAGAGCAGGGTCGCCAGGATGCGGGCGCCGCTGGCCCCGATGGGGTGGCCAAGCGCGCAGGCGCCGCCGTTGACGTTCAGTCTGTCGCGATCCAGGCCCAGCTCCTGCTCGGCGATCATGGCCACCACGGCGAAGGCCTCGTTGACCTCCCAGAGGTCGACGTCGGCCACCGACCAGCCGGCCTTCTGCAGCACCTTGCGCATGGCGGGCACGGGGGCGGTGGTGAACAGGCCCGGCTCGTGGGCGTGGGCGGCGTGGCCGGCGACGCGGGCGACGATCTTCAGGCCCAGGCGCCGGGCGACGGACTCCCGCGTCATCACCAGGGCCGCGGCGCCGTCGCTGATGGAGCTGGCGTTCGCCGCGGTGATGGCGCCGTCCTTGGCGAAGGCGGGCTTCAGGGTCGGGATCTTGGCCGGATCGGCCTTCATCGGCTGCTCGTCGGCCTCGATCAGCACGGCGCCCTTGCGGCTGACCACCTCCACCGGAACGATCTCGCGGGCGAAGGCGCCGGTCTCGGTGGCGCGCTTGGCGCGGGCCAGGCTCTCTATGGCGTAGTCGTCCATGGCCTGGCGGGTGAACTGGTAGGTCTTGGCGCTCTCCTCGGCGAAGGAGCCCATCAGCCGGCCGGGCTCATAGGCGTCCTCCAGCCCGTCCAGGTACATGCTGTCGGAGATCACGTCGTGGCCGATACGGGCGCCGCCCCGGTGCTTGGTCATCAGGTAGGGGGCGTTGGACATGCTCTCCATGCCGCCGGCGATGACGATCTGCGCCGAGCCGGCGGCCAGCGCGTCGTGGGCCAGGATAGCGGCCTGCATGCCCGAGCCGCACATCTTGTTCACGGTCGTGGCCTCCACCGAGAGCGGCAGGCCTGCGCCAAGGGCCGCCTGTCGCGCGGGCGCCTGGCCAAGTCCGGCGGGCAGGACGCAGCCCATGACGATCTGCTCCACGGCGGCGGGGTCGAGCCCTGCCCGCTCCACCGCCGCGCGCACCGCCGCCGCCCCTAGCGCCGTGGCCTTCACGGGCGACAGATCCCCCTGGAAGCCGCCCATGGGCGTGCGGGCGTAGGACGCGATGACGACGGGATCAGAGGCGGACATGGCTGGAGTTCCTCTCAGGGGTCCCTGATGTGCGCGGGGTGGTGAAGAAGTTCAAGGCGCCCGGGCCGGAAGCCAAGCTAGACTGTCGCCATGCATCCCGATCACGCCCTCATGCTGGAGGACCTGCGGCGCCTGGCGCGGCCGGTCTCCGGCGCGCCCGTGCAGAACGATTCCTATGGCGGCAGCGGCCGGCCGTACTTCAACATCTCGGTTCCCCACCGCCGGGCGATGGCCAAGGCCTGGCTGGCCCGCCACAGGGCCGAAGGTCCGCAGGCGGCCCTGGCCCTGGTGGAGAGCCTGTTCGACGGGGCCTCCCACGAGGAGAAGACCCTGGCCGCCATCCTGCTGGGCTACAGCGCCCCGGCCCGTGCGGCGGCCACGCCCGCCGACCTCGACCGCTGGCTGGGCAAGCTCAACGGCTGGGCGGAGGTGGACAATCTCTGCCAGAATGTCTTCAGCGCCGCCGAGATGGGCCGCGACTGGCCGGCCTGGAAGGCGCTGATCGAGGCGCTGACGCTCAGCCCGGACATCAACCGCCGCCGCGCCGCCCTGGTCCTGCTCACCGGCCCCACGGCCCGCTCCGACGACGACGGCTTCCACGACCTGGCCTTCCGCACGATCGAGGCGCTCAAGGGCGAGAAGCCGATCCTGATCACCAAGGCGGTGTCCTGGCTGCTGCGGGCCATGGCCGCGCGGCGTCCCGACGCCGTGGCCGCCTATCTGGACCGGGAGGCCGACAGCCTGCCGGCGGTGGCGGTGCGCGAGACCCGCATCAAGCTGACCACCGGGACCAAGTCGGGCAAGCGGCGCGGCGGCTAGACCCCGAAGGTCTTCTCAATAAATCCGCCACCCAGCACCCGCCCAGGCGCCGCCGGGTCGTAGAGGACGCAGGCCTGGCCGGGCGAGACGCCGTGCTCCGGCGCATCGAAGATCACCGCGGCGGCGCCATCGCGCAGGGCGAGCCTGGCCGGCAGCGGCTCGGCGGTGGAGCGCACGCGGGCCAGGACCGGAAGCCCCGCCTCGCAGGCGGCCTCGACGCTGGCCTGGTCGCCCAGCCAGTTGGTCTCTTTCAGGCTGCAGCCCAACGTCAGCAGGGCCTCGCGCGGCCCCACGATCACCCGGCGGCTGTCGGCGTCGATCTTCACCACGAACAGCGGATCGCCCACCGCCACGTTCAGTCCCCGGCGCTGGCCGACGGTGTAGCGGGTGACGCCCTCGTGGCGGCCCAGCACCCGGCCATCCAGGTGCACGATGTCCCCCGGCTCCGCCCCATGCGGCCGCAGGCGGTCGATCACCGTGGTGTAGCGGCCCTCGGGAACAAAGCAGATGTCCTGGCTGTCGGGCTTCTCGGCGATGGCCAGGCCCAGCTCGGCGGCGGCGCGGCGCACCTCGCTCTTGGGCAGGTCCCCCAGCGGGAAGCGCAGATAGTCCAGCTGCTCGGCCGTGGTGGCGAACAGGAAATAGCTCTGGTCGCGGGCCGGGTCGGCGGCGCGGCGCAGCTGCGCCCCGGCCGGGCCCATCTCGCGGCGGACATAGTGGCCGGTGGCCATGGCCTCGGCGCCGAGGTCGCGGGCCACGTCCAGCAGGTCGCGGAACTTCACAGTCTGGTTGCAGCGGATGCAGGGAACCGGCGTCTCGCCCCGCAGATAGGCGTCGGCGAACTCCTCGATCACCTGCGCCTTGAATCGGCTCTCATAGTCGAGGACGTAATGCGGGATGCCGATGGCCTCGGCGGCCGACCGGGCGTCGTGGATGTCCTGGCCCGCGCAGCAGGCGCCCTTCTTCTGGATCGCGGCGCCGTGGTCGTAGAGCTGCAGGGTCACGCCGATGACCTGGTAGCCGGCGCGGGCCAGCAGGGCCGCTGTCACGGTGGAGTCGACGCCCCCGGACATGGCCGCCACCACGCGGGCGCCCACCGGCAGGCCCACCGCGGCGCGGGCGGCCTCTACGGCGTGATCGGCAAAGAGAACGGGCGCGTTCATGGGGCCTATGTAGCGGGTCGAGCGGGGTTTTGCGAGATCGGCGCCGAGCCGCAGATTTCAGCGGCTGCGGCCAAATATCGCGAAACAGTGATCTCGCCTCCGAGGCGAGTGGTGTAAACTCCGGCGATCCCCGTGAAGTAACCGTCGATCGCGGAGACCCACGGACACTGGGCCTATGGCTTGTGCCCGACCTCACCGATTGGGGACGCAGATGAACCAGTACCGGCTTTATGTCCTGAACCCTGAAGAACACGTCGCGGCCACCCGCGAGGCGCAGTTCCCTGATGACATCTCGGCCCTGAAGGAGGCGGTGGACCTCCGCGCCGACCAGTTCGCCGTCGAGGTCTGGATGGGCGAACGGCTGGTCGGCCGCATCGGCGCCGAGTTCTCCCTCTAGCGCTTACTTCAGCACGTTCAGCAGGGACGAGTTCTGCAGCGACAGGAAGACCTGGGCCGCGGCCTGCACCGCCACGCCGGCCTGCTGCAGCGCCGTCGCCGCCTCGGCCGGATCGGCGTCGGTGATGTCGCCCATCATGCCGGCCAGGCTGTTCTGGCGGGTCACCAGGTCGATCTTCACCGAGTCCACCCGGGTCTGCACCATGCCGTTTCGGGCGGTGTTGTTGATCATCTCCTTGTTCACGGAGTCCCAGTTGGCCAGCACGCCTTCAAGATAGATGCGTTGATTGTCGGTGAGGTTGCCCTGGAACGGGCCGTCGGGGCCCTCCTGGAACGCCTGCACATCCTTGAAGGCGGTCAGCAGATCGGTTCCAAGGTTGTTGGCCAGCAGGCCGGTGTTCACCGTGGTGGAGTCGTCCACCTTGGCCTGGGTGACGAAGTCGTCGTTGTGGAAGAAGTCCGAGATGACCTTGGCCGGATCGGTGAGGTCGCTCAGGGAGGTTGCCGAGACCGGCAGGGTGTCGATCTGGCCGCCCGCGAAGACGTACTTGCCGCCGTAGCGGGCGTTCAGGCCGTCCACCGAGTTGCGGAAGAAGCCCTGCAGGTCCTGCATGAGGGTGTCGGCCCGGCCGCTGGCCAGGGCCTGGGCGATGGTCTCCCGCGTCCCCTGCGCCGCCGAGGTGATCTGGTTGAGGGCGAAGTCCTGGGTGGTCAGCTTGTCGGTGATCAGCTTGCTCTGTTCGAGATAGCCGCCGATCCGGGCGTCGATGGACTTCATCGCGGTCAGCATCTCGGCGTTGCGCGCATAGCCCTTGAGGTCGGTCCCCTGCTTCTGGGTGGCGACGCGGGCGCCAGCCTCCATCTGCCGCTGCTGAGCGGCCTGGATGTTGGCGAGCACGGCGCTGTAGTTGCCGTTCGTGGAAACGCGGGTCATCGCGGTTGGCCTTCGGTCAGATCATATTGCTAAGGACGTCGAACAGCTCCTTGGCGGCCTGCACCATGCGGGCCGAAGCGTTGAACGCCTGTTGGTAGGTGGTGAGACGCACAAGCTCTTCGTCGAGGTTCACACCCTCCACCGACTGCCGCCGGGCCGTGGCCTCGGTGGCCACGGAGTCAGCGGACTGTTTGCGGGTGTCGGCGGCCTGGGCGCGGCGGCCG
Source organism: Phenylobacterium ferrooxidans (assembly GCF_042714595.1). Classification (NCBI taxonomy): domain Bacteria; kingdom Pseudomonadati; phylum Pseudomonadota; class Alphaproteobacteria; order Caulobacterales; family Caulobacteraceae; genus Phenylobacterium; species Phenylobacterium ferrooxidans. The sequence continues at coordinate 22,140 of NZ_JAOTJD010000054.1, forward strand.
ATGGAGCCGCCGAACTCGGCGGCGTAGCGCGAGACGGTCATGGTCACCTGCCCCAGCTCTCCGGCCGCGCTGAAAGCGGTGGCGATGTCGCCCGAGCCCGCCAGGGCCAGGGCGCCCCGCCCGTCCCCTGGCCGCAGGGAGGCGGCCGGCGGGGTGACTGAAAGGTCAAGCTTGCCCAAGGCCAGCTTCATCGGGTTGGAGACCAGGGCCTGGTCGACCGTGAACCGCCCGGCCCGGCTTGAGCGCTCGTTGACCCCAAGGCCGAAGAGCTGGCTGAGGGAGGCGCCGTCGGTTCCGCGCTTGGTGTCGTCCTTGGCCACGGCGAGCTGGACATCGCCGCCCCCGTTGCCCGCGAAGGTCATCTTGCCGCTGGAGTCGAGGGAGAAGGTCCCATAGAGACCGACCCCGGTCGAACTGGCGTTCAGGGTGTCCAGCAGGTCCTGCATCGTCCCGGCCGGCGGCATGGTGATGGAGATGTTGCGCAGCGGGCGGCCGTCGGCCTGGGCCAGGTTGAGCTGGATCACATCGCCGGGCGTGAACCCGTGACCGTCGGTAAGCTTCAGGCCGGTCTCGTAGTTGGTCACCCCGTTCGACCGGACAATGTCGTTCAGGCCAAAGAAGTGGGAAAAGGCCCGGCCGGCCTTCATCGAGGTTCCCTCATCCATGGCCACGCCATAGCCGGCGCCGGCCGCCAGGCTGAGTTGGCCATCGGCGAAGGTGGCCGTGGCCATCCCGCCAAGCGCGTTGTTCAGGTCGCCGAGGAAGTCGCCGCTGAAGGCGCCGCCGGGGGTCATGGTCTGGTTGTCGAAGTCGATGACCACCGAGGATTGGACCACGCCGTTGGCCTGATCGACGATGGCGATGGTGGAGGTTCCGGTGAAGCCCGCGGCGGCGGTGTCCAGGTCCGTGCCGACGTCGCGGCCCGTCATGCTGGCGGGCGGCGGCATGGCGGCGTTGGCGTTATGCGCCGCGTTCAACTGCTCGGTCACCCGGCTGACAAACTCGCCGAGTTGATCCGACAGGCCCGGCAGGACGTCGTCGCGCAGGTCCATCAGGCCCCGCAGGTCGCCGCCGGTGATGGTGATGGGCTGGGCCTGGCCTATGCCGCCCATGGGTTCGATGGCGATGTAGGACATCGTCGAGTCGCTGCGGTTGTAGCTGAGCTTGGCGGCGTTATCGCCGGCCAGCAGATAGCCCTCGGCCGACCGGATGGTGACGCCGCCCTGGCTCCGCTGCTGAACCTGGACATTCATGATGGCCGACAGTTCGTCGATGAGCTGGCTCTGGATGTTCTCCGAGCCGGACGCGTCGGCATTGGCCAGGTTGGCGCGGCTCACGTCGGAGTTCAGCCGGTTGATCTGCTCCAGCAGATCGTTGGCGCGGTCGATGTCGGCCTTGGCCTGGGCGTCGACGGTGTTTCCCAGGTCGTTGATGTGGGTGTTGATGCGAGCGCCTTCGTTGAGGAAGTCGCTGATATTGGAGATCGCCTGGCTGCGCAGCAGGCTGGAGGACGGATCATCGGAGGCCGCCGAGAAGGCGGAATAGATGCTGTCCATGCGCGAGAAGAAGAAGTTGTTGCTGGACGGGTCGCCGAACAGGCTCTGGGCGTTGTCGAGATATTCCGACACCGTGCCCCAGCGCTTGGACTCCGAGGTCGCCGACAGGGTCGCCATCTGCAGATACTGGTCGGTGATCCGCTTGACGCCGGAAACCTCGACCCCCATCCCCATGCCGCCGACGACCACCGGCTTCTGGTCGATGGTCTTGCGGACATAGCCAGGCGTGTTGACGTTGGCGATGTTGTCGGAGGTGGTCCGCAGGCCGGCCTGCGCCGCCTGCAGGCCGGAAGCCGCGGTCCTGAGGGAAACGGTCAGGGACATCTCTTAGCCCTCCGCCCGGCAAAGCCTGACGCCCGACCCGGTCAAATCTGCCGGTAGTCTGGGGAACGCCCGCGCGTAGAGCCGCATTTTCTTCAACATTTTCAATGTGGTCCCTTTAGGGCCCCGATGAGCTTGCGATCCGTGGCGCAAGAGCGGCGCCAGTTCTTCGAAGTGACCTGTGAGACCGACCGGGCGGCAGGGACGACCTATCAAGGTCGCCAGGCTCGGCAAAAAGCGCCGCAACAGGCTGGCGCGAGCATGCGGGCGCGCGACTAAAAGTGTTTTAAAACAGACGATTAATAGGCATTGGCCAAGTTGGCGCGGAGGTTGCTGAGCAGGGTGGCGACCCCTTCGTCCGCTGGACCCACCCACCTCATGACCGCGCCTCTGCTCAACGCCTCGACCCTCACCCCCACCGGCGCCGCCGGCGGAGCGGCTGGTCTGTTCGGCGGCGCCGCGACCGGAGGACCGGTGGCGGGCTTCGAAGCCCTGATGGCCGCCTTCTTCGGCGGCCCGGGCGCGACCGAGCCGATGCTGGGCGCGGACGGCAAGCCCGTGGTTCAGGCCACCGGCCCCGCCAAGGGCGACAAGGCCAAGGCGGACGGCAAGGCTGAGGGTGAGGTCGCCGACACCGCCACCCCCTCCACCGACGCCCAGATCCTGGCCGCCCTGCTGGCCCAGCCTATCGCCCCGCCGCCTCCCATCGTCCCCACGACCGCCGGTGGCGATACTGAGGGCGAAACCCCGGCGGGCGGTCCCGCCGCCCCCGCCTTCGGTCCCGTGGTTTCCGACGCCGCCCTCGCCCAGGCCTTGCAGGCCGCGAAGGCCGCCGACGCCAAGGCCGCG
>NZ_JAOTJD010000055.1:0-24338 GCF_042714595.1 Phenylobacterium ferrooxidans
AGACATCTGCAGAATCCGCTTCGACCTAAGATTTCGACTCCAACGCCATATGCGATTCCCCTGCCCTCTGGGGGAGCTGTCAGCGAAGCTGACTGAGGGGGACTTTGACCCTTGATCTGGGGCCGAAAGGGTCAACTAGGTTGATCCCCCTCCGGCACGGACCTCCGGTCCGCGCCACCGCCCCCACATCGCGCTGCGGCCTGGGGGAGGAACTCAGACTGCTGCCATACTGCTGTCAGCAGGGTGATCTAGGGTGCCTCCAACAACGGAGGAACAGCCATGACGGACCAGATCGTTTTCTACACCCATCCCATGTCGCGCGGCCGCATCATCCGCTGGCTGCTGGAGGAGGTGGGCCAGCCCTACGAGACCCAAATCCTCGACTTCGACGCCATGAAGGACCCGGCCTATCTGGCGGTGAACCCCATGGGCAAGGTGCCGGCCGTCAAGCACGGCGACACCGTGATCACCGAATGCGCCGCCATCTGCGCCTACATGGCCGACGCTTTCCCCGAGGCGAACCTCGCCCCGCCGGTGGGGAGCAAGCTGCGCGGCGACTATTACCGCTGGCTGTTCTTCGCCGCCGGCCCCCTGGAGGCCGCCGTCACGGTCAAGAGCCTGGGCTTCGAAGTCTCCGCCGACAGCAAGCGCTCGGCCGGCTGGGGTGACCTGGGCGACGTCATGGACACCCTGGAAAAGGGACTGACCGGACGCAACTACCTGGTGGGCGACAGCTTCACCGCCGCCGACCTCTATGTCGCCTCGCACCTGGCCTGGGGCATGCAGTTCGGCACGATCGAGCCGCGCCAGGTGTTCAAGGACTATGCGTCGCGCATGACCTCGCGCGCCGCCGACACCCGCGCCACCCAGATCGACGACGCCCTGATCGCCGCCGCGGCTTAGGCGGCCTGAGAGATGCTCCCCTCCTGGGGGAGCTGTCAGCGAAGCTGACTGAGGGGGACTTTGACTCTTGTTCGGGGTCGAAGATGTCGCCTACGGCGATCCCCCTCCGTCTCGCCGCGTTGCGACGAGCCACCTCCCCCACATCGGCGCTGGGCGCCTGGGGGAGGATCTACTACCGCCGCAGCGACAGGATGACCTCGACGTCCTCGGCGCGGCGGTTGCGCACCTCCATGCGGGCCTGGCCGAGCGCATTGGAGAGATCCTTGACGAACTCGGCCAGCGGTCCGCCGTCCAGGCCCCGCACTCGGATCATGTAGGGCGGCGCCAGCTCGCTCATGCCGTTGGCCCAGATCATCGAGTCGACGAAGGCCTCGATGCTGGAGCCGTGCCCGGGCAGGGCCCTGATCTCGGTCTTCAGGTCCTCGCAGAAGGCCTTGATGCTGGGATAGGCCGCGCCGTCCATCTCGATAGTGCGCATCAGACGCGGGTCCGGAACGGGTCGGCGGGATAGACGCCGAGGATTTCGAACTGCTCGGAGAAGAACTGCAGCTCCTCGAAGGCCAGCGCCAGGTTGCGGTCTTCCGGGCGGCCGTCGACCTCGGAGTAGAAGAAGGTCGCCGTGAAGGCGCCGTTCTCCATGTAGCTCTCCAGCTTGGTCATGTTCACCCCGTTGGTGGCGAACCCGCCCATGGCCTTGTAGAGGGCCGCCGGCAGGTTTCGCACCCGGAACACGAAGCTCGTCACGCAGGGGCTGGTGAAGGGCGGCGGCGGCGGCGCCTTGTCGGCGGTCATCACCAGGAAGCGGGTGGTGTTGTTGTGGGTGTCCTCGATGTCCCGGGCCAGGATCTCCAGGCCATAGAGCTCGGCGGCCAGGGCCGGCGCGATCGCGGCCTTGGTGGGATCGGGATGCTCGGCCAGCAGCTTGGCCGAGAGCGCGGTGTCTCCCACCTGCTCGGTCTTCAGCTTCAGCCGGCGGATGGTCTTGCGGCATTGGGCCAGGGCGATGGGCATGGAGGCGACGGTCTTCACCGCCTCCAGCTTCACGCCGGGATTGACCATCAGCTGGAAGTGGATCGGCTTGAACCGCTCGCCGATGATCTTCAGCCCGGAATTGGGCAGCAGGTGGTGAACATCGGCGACCCGGCCGGCGATGGAGTTCTCCACCGGGATCATGCCGAGCTGGCAATCGCCGGACTTGATGGCCTCGAAGGCCTCCTCGAAGGTCGGGTGCGCCACCGGTGTCATGTCCGGGAAGGCCGCGACGCAGGCCTCATGGCTGTTGGCCCCCAGCTCACCCTGGAAGGCGATCCGCCCCGTGCTCATGACCTGACTCCGATTTGCCGGGCGAAGGCCCGCGCCCGCTCAAGATCGGCGGGGTTGTCCACCGAGATCGGCGCGGAGTCGACCACCGTCGCCCAGATAGAGAGTCCCAGCTCCATGGCCCGCAGCTGTTCCAGCTTCTCCCGCTGCTCCAGCGGCGACGGCTTGGCCGCCGTGAAGGCCTCCAGCGCCGCGCGGCGATAGGCGTAGATGCCGTGGTGGTGCCACACCGGCCCGTCGCCATAGAGGGTCGAGCGGGTGAAATAGAGCGCCCGGCCGGTCCTGCCGTCCGGCGCCATCGCCAGCACCGCCTTGACCATGTCGGGATTGGTGCGGACCTCGGGGGATGCTTCCTTCTCCACGATGGTGGCGATGTCGCAGGAAGGCTGGTCGCTCAGCAGTGCCGCGCAGGCCGCGAGGTCGGCCGGCGCCACGAAGGGCATGTCCCCCTGCAGGTTGATCACCACGTCATGGACGCCTCGGGGGTCCAGTTCGGCCAGGGCCGCCACCAGCCGGTCGGAGCCGGAGGGCAGATCGGGATTGGTGAGAACGGCTCGGCCACCGGCGGCGACGACCGCCTCCACGATCTCCGAATCGCCCGCGGCGACGGCCACCGGACCAAGATTCGCGGCCTGGGCCTGGCGCAGAACCCGGACAATCATCGGTATCCCCTCGATGTCGGCGAGGGGCTTGTTGGGGAGCCGGGTGGCCGCAAGTCGGGCGGGGATCAGGACGATGGGGTTCATGAGGGACTGAGCGAATGAGAGAAAGTGGGAACCGCCCGCATTCCGCTCCAACTCCAAAAATGCCCAGATCACGGACGTGATCTGGGGAGCGACCAACTGGCCGGTTGCGCCAGCGCCGGTAGCGTGTAAGAGACGCGGGCGCAATAAGGGGCGGGGATTCCCGCGCTTCCGCCGGTCTTTGGGCCGGCCGATTAGAGGGCCGATTTCAAGACGATGAGCGACCTTACGTTCAACAAAGTCGCCGGCGCCGTGCTGGCGACGGGTCTGGCCATTGTCGGCCTCCGCGAGATCACCACGGTCATGTTCGCCGCCGAAAAGGCGGAGAAGCCCGGCTACACCATCGAGGTGGCTGAGGAGGCCGGCGCCGGCGGCCCCGTGGCCGACGCGCCCATCGACTGGGGCACCGTCCTGCCGGTGGCCGACATCGCCGCTGGCGAAGCCGTATTCGCCAAGTGCAAGTCCTGCCACACCATCGACAACGGCGGCGCCAACGGCACCGGCCCGAACCAGTGGGGCGTCGTCGGGCGCAAGCCAGGCTCGCATGCCGGCTTCGCCTATTCCGCCGCCATGGTGGAATACAGCGCCACGCATCCGATCTGGGGCTATGAAAACCTGTCGGAGTTCCTCAAGAACCCCACCAAGGCGATGCCCGGCACCAAGATGGGCTTCGTCGGCCTGAAGAAGCCGGAAGACCGCATCAACCTGCTGGCCTATCTGAACTCCAAGGGCGGCACGGTGCCCTTCCCGGCTCCGAACCCGGCGGCCGCCGCGGCTCCCGCAGCCGCCGACGCGGGCGCAGCGGCCTCGGCCACGGACCCCACCGCCACCGGTTCGACCGCCACGCCTGCGGCCACCTCGGGCGGCCCCGCCGGCCAGGCGCCCACCACGGGCGCGGCCAAGGCCCCGACCGCCACCGCGGCCCAGAACCCGGGCGCCTAAGACCAGGCGACCCTTCGCGATCGCAACGAGACAGGGCCCTCCGCATCGCGGGGGGTCTTTTCGTATGGGGTCCAGGCTACAGCCTGCGATAGGCCGTGGGCTGGCCGCTGCTGGTCGCGCCGATCCGGACGATGGCCTTCGCCAGCGGCTCTATGGCCGTGGCCATGTGGTGAGCGTTGGCGTGCAGGATGGTCTCCCCGTCCAGCAGGATGGCCACGTGGCCCCGCCAGAACACCAGGTCGCCCCGGGCCAGGGTCTCCGCCGGGCGGCCCATGAGGGTCTGCTGGTCGGTGTCGCGCGGGCAGGCCCGGCCGCAGGCCAGCAGCGCCTGCTGCACCAGGCCTGAGCAGTCCAGCCCCAGGCTCTCGCGCCCGCCCCAGAGATAGGGCGCGCCCAGATAGCGCTCCGCCACCGCCACGAAGTCGGCCTCGAAGACACCGATCGGCGACAGGTGGTCCTCCACGAACCAACCGCTGTTGGAGCCCTTCACGAACCGCCCCTCCCGGGCCTCCACGGCGATCAGGCCGCCCAGGGAATAGGGCCCCAGCGCCCGGCTCTTGATGCTGGGATCCTTGAAGGCGTAGGTGCGAAGGGCCGACACCCTGTGGGTCGGGGCGGGGGCGAGGGGCGCCAGGTCGGCCTTGGCCACGAAGCCCACATAGCCGTCCCGCCGCGCCTGACCCCAGCAGAAGCCGCCCGTCTCCTCCAACACGTCGAAGGTCTCGCCAAACAGCAGCTGGTCCACCTGCTCGGCGTCGGCGTCAGGGCCGGCGCGCAGGGGCGCGGCCGGAACCACGGCGGTCATGGGCGCGGGGTCGCCATAGGCGCCGGCCGCCGCCAGCCCCTCAAGGGACCGGACGGCGAGGTCAGGACGGGCCAGCGTGTTGCGGGGATCGCGGCTCACGCAAACCGGGTCCGGATCATCTGGTAGAGCGCGCGGATGGCCTGGGCTTCGGCGCCCGCCGTCCAGCCCGGACGCCCGCGCGGGTTCCAGGCGAAGATGTCGAAGTGGGCCCAGGGGCCGGCGGGCGCGAACCGCTGCAGGAACAGGGCCGCCGTCACCGAGCCCGCCTGGGCCCAGCCGTCGGGATCGTTCTTGATGTCGGCGATGTCGCTGTCGAGGGCGTCGACATAGCCCTTCCACAGGGGCATCCGCCACATGGGGTCGGAGACCTGGTTCATGGCCGTCTCGATCTGGCCGGCCAGTTCATCGTCGTCGGTGTAGAACGGCGGCAGCTGCGGCCCGAGCGCGGCGCGCGCGGCGCCGGTCAAGGTGGCCAGATCCAGGGTCAGGGCGGGCTCCAGCTCGGCGGCGCGGGTCAGCGCGTCGGCCAGGATCAGGCGGCCCTCGGCATCGGTGTTGCCCACCTCGATGGTCAGTCCCTTGCGGCTGTCCAGGATGTCGCCCGGCCGCATGGCGTCGCCGCTGATGGCGTTTTCCACCACCGGCATCAGGACGGCCAGGCGCACCGGCAGCTTGGCGGCCATGATCATCCGGGCCAGGCCCAGGACGGCGGCGGCGCCGCCCATGTCCTTCTTCATCTGCCGCATGCCGGCCGAGGGCTTGATGTCCAGGCCGCCGGTGTCGAAGACGACGCCCTTGCCCACCAGGGCCACCAGCGGCTTGCCGGCCTCGCCCCAGGTGATCTCGATCATCCGGGGGGCTCGGGCCTCCACCGCGGCGCGGCCCACGGCGTGGACGGCGGGGTAGTTAGCCTCCAGCAGCCCCTCGCCGGTGATCACCGTGATGGAGGCCCCATGCTGCTCGGCGATCTCGCGGGCGATGGTCTCCAGTTGCAGGGGGCCCAGGTCGTTGGCCGGCGTGTTGACCATGTCGCGGGCCAGGGCGCAGGCATGTGCGATGGAATTGACCTCAGCGATGTCGACGCCCTCGGCCACCAGGCGCGGCCGCTCGGCCGTCTTCTTCTGCTTGTAGCGGTCGAACCGGTAGCTGCCCAAGGCGAAGGCCAGGGCGATCTGGTCGGCGCTGATCCCCACCGGGGCCACGGCCATCCGGTAGTCGCCGGCCGGCAGCTTGGCGGGCAGGGCCCGGAACACCATGGGGTCGGCGGGGCTGGAGCCCAGGCCAAACAGCACCCGCTCGATCCCGCCCTCGGCATTGGGCAGGACCAGCAGCTGCCCGGCCTTGGCCTTGAACTCGCCGGTCTCGGCGAAGGCCTTCACGAAGGCCGGACGGCCCTCCAGGAAGCCCGCCAGATCCCCGTCATAGAGGGCGTGGACGGGAACCACGGCGCGGTCGGAGGTCGCAAGGATCACTTCGGTCATGGATCGGCCCTGACGCGGGGCGGGGCGCCCGCTTATGCTTAACGCTTCCTTTAAGCGGGTCTGGGATGGTGTCGACCTCATCCCGGAGCCCGTCCCGTTCATGTGTCGCATGTCGGCGCTCGCCGCAACCGCCCTGACCCTCAGCCTGGTCGCCCTGCCCGCCCTGGCCAGGGCGCCCAAGGCTCCGCCCGCCGCCGCCGCCTCGGCCGCGCCCGAGGGCGCGCGCCGCGCCAGCGCCGAGGAGCGCGGCCTGGCCGCGCGCCTCGACCCCCTGGCCCGGGCCGCCTTCTGGGGCCGCGAGGCCGACCTCGACCCCCGCGACGGCGAGGCCGGCGTCGGCCTGTCCCAAGCCCTGCGCGCCATGGGCAAGTACGAGGACGCCGCGGAGGCCGCCAAGCGCGTCCTGGTCACCGATCCCAAGAATATCGAGGCCCTGCTGGAGGTCGCCCGCGCTCAGGTCGGCCGCGGCCAGGGCTTCTACGCCATCGAGCCCGCCCGCCAGGCCCAGGCGCTCGCGCCCCGCGACTGGCGCGCGCCGTCCCTGCTGGGGATCGCCTATGAACAGGCCAGCCGGCCGGAGGAGGCTCTGGCCGCCCACCGCCTCGCCGCCGGCCTGGCGCCCGAGAACCCCGCCGTGCTTTGCAACCTGGCGCTCTTCTACGCCAGCCACGGGGACGCGCATGAGGCCGAGACCCTGCTGCGCGCGGCCGCCGCCAAGCCCGGCGCCACCATGGCGGTCCGCCAGAACCTGGCCCTGGTGTTGGGCCTGCAGGGGCGCTTCGACGAGGCCGAGCGGCTGGTGCGCCAGGACCTGCCGCCGGAGGCCGTGGCCAACAACATGGCCTTCCTGCGCGCCGCCGCGCCCGGTCCCGCGGGCCCGCCGCGCTCCTGGGACGCCGTGCGCACCGCGCAGTAGTCAGGTCGCGTCGGCGACCTCACGACGTCCGCCCAGCCGGAAGCCGGAAGCCTCCCAGGCCCGCATGGCGTTGCGCGCCGGCCGCTCCACGAGATGGTGCACCACCATGGCCGCCGGGATCACGCCGGCGAACATCAGGGCCCAGACCGGCCAGGGCAGCAGGCCCTCGGGCAGACCGAGCGCGGTGCGCGCCACCCGGGTGAAGACCAGCTCCCAGGGGATGCAGACCATGTAGACGGCGAAGCTGACCTCGCCGAGATAGACGCCGAGCTTGGAGCCCATCAGATTGGAGCCTGAGCTGGCGAGGCTGGCCAGGGCCAGGATCAGGCCGCCGAACAACAGCACCATGAAGAGGTCGGGAATGGTCAGCGCCGCGCCCGCGGCGATGGCCGCGATCAGGCCCGCGGTCAGGGCCTTGGCGCCGGTGGGCGAGACCACCGCCTTGTTGCGCCACAGCAGATAGACGGCGCAGCCAAGCGCGAAGCACGGGACGATCCGCAGCGCGCCCCAGGCGGTGGTCGCCTCGGTGAGCGGATGGCCGGCGAACAGCGGGAAGACCAGGTTGAGGACCACCACCAGAAGGGCCGCCAGGCCCGTGGCGACCCAAGGCCTCGCCCGCAGCGGCCAGAAGATCATCGCGAAGGCCGGGAAGGCCAGATAGGCGAACCACTCGGCCGAGATCGACCAGGAGGGGTGGTTCCAACCCCCTTCTTGCCCCAGGCCCCAGGCCTGCAGCAGCAGCAGCTGAGCCGGCAGCGAACTCCAGACCACGACCTCGTCGCCCGCCTGGAAGCCGGCGGCGGACGCCGCGGCGATCAGCAGGGCCAGGCCCGCCAACACCGCGATATGGACCGGGTAGATCCGCGCCAGCCGCGCCCACAGGAAGCTCCCATACGAGAACCGCTTCTCGCCGAAGCTCTGCAGATAGACGTGGGAGAGGATGAAGCCCGAGAGCACGAAGAACAGCTCGACGCCCAGATAGCCCTTTTCCACCGCGCCCGGCCGGGCGCCGGCCACCAGCAGGGGCCAGTAGTGATAGAGCACCACCCAGGCCGCGGCGTAGATCCGCAGGGTGGTCAGGGGCTTGAGGTTCTCTGGCCGTGGCATGCCGCCACTCTGCGGCGTAACGCCTCAAGGCCAGGTAAACGCGCCTAGTTCTGGGCGACCATGTCCTGGACCTTGATCACCGCGGGCCCGAGGATGACGATGAACAGCACCGGCAGGAAGAACAGAATCATCGGCACGGTCAGCTTGGCGGGCAGCTGGGCGGCCTTCTTCTCGGCCTGGGCCAGGCGCATGTCCCGGTTTTCCTTGGCCATCACCCGCAGGGCGGCGCCCAGCGGCGTGCCGTAGCGCTCGGCCTGGATCATGGCCGTGGTCACCGAGCGGATGCCCGGATGATTGGTCCGCATGGCCAGGCCCTCATAGGCCATCCGCCGCTCGGGCAGGTAGGAGATCTCCGCCGTCAGCAGGGTCAGTTCCTCGGCGAGCTCGATGGAGGTGCCGCCGATCTCCTGGCTGACCTTCTGGATCGCCGCCTCGATGGACATCCCCGATTCCACGCAGATCAGCAGCAGGTCGAGGCTGTCGGGAAAGGCGCCCACGATGCTCTCGCGCCGCTTCTGGGCGACGTTGGAGATGTAGATGTTGGGGGCGTAGTAGCCCAGCGTCAGGCCAATGAAGCAGACGACCACCCGGTTCATCGGCGGCATGCCGAAGTCATTGACCAGGAACAGGTACAGCGCGGCCGTCACCGCGAAGGCGAAGGGCAGGATGAAGCGGAAGAAGTAGAAGGTGGAGACCGGCCTTGGGCCCCGGAAGCCGGCCTGGGCCAGCTTCTCCACCACCTTGGGGTCCTCCAGCAGCCGCGAGAGCTGCAGGCGGTCCACGACCTTCTTGTACAGCCCCTCATCGGTGTGCCGCAGGGTGCCGCCGCCGTTGCTCTTCACCGCCAGGGCCTCGCGCGACTTGCGCCGCAGCTCCTCGCGCCGGGTGGAGACCGACTTCAGCCGGGTCTCCAGGGTCGAGCGGGTGATCATCGGGGTGGCGATGGAGACGATGGTGGCGAAGCTGACCAGGGCCACGAACAGGGTCAGCAGGTTGTCCGGATCGGTCATGGCAGAGAGCAGGTTCATGGGGCTCCCCTAGATCTTGAAGTTGATCATCTTGCGCATCGTGAAGATGCCCAGGCACATCCAGAACGCGCCGATCATCAGCATGATGTGCCCGCGCGGATCATTGAACATCGGCTGCATGTAGGCCGGGCTGGTCACGCTGATCAGCCCCACCACCCCAGGCGGCAGGGAGCCGATGATGATCGCCGAGGCCACGGCCTCGCCCGACATCGCCTTGATCTTCTCGCGCATCAGCTTGCGCGCCCGGATCACGGTGGAGAGGTTGCCCAGGGCCTCGGCCAGGTTGCCCCCGGTCTTGGCCTGGATGGCCAGCACGATGGAGAAGAACCGCACCTCCGGCGTGGGCATGCGGGCGTACATCTTGTCCAGGGCCTGGTCGACGGAGACCCCCATGCCGATGGCCTCCACCAGGCGCTTGAACTCGCCGGCCAGGGGCTCGGCGGTCTCCTGCGAGATGACCCTCAGGCTGTCATGCACCGGAAGTCCGGAGCGGATGCCGCGGGTGATGATGTCCATGCCGTCGGGAAAGGCCTCGGTGAACTTCTTGGTGCGCCGGGCGCCCAGGAACCCCAGCACCCAGCGTGGCAGGCCAAAGCCCGCCGCGAAGCCGAGGCCGAGCGCGATGAGCGGCTTCTGGCCCAGCAGCATGACCATGCCCATCACCACCAGGCCGACGATGCCGCAGATGATCCAGAAGGCGCGCGCATTGTCCGGCAGCCCGGCCTGCTGCAGCTTGGCGGCGATGGTCAGGGTCGCCTTCTTCTGCTGCTTCTCCTGCTCACGCAGGGTCTTGAGAATCTGCCGGCGCCGGGTGTCCTGGGCGCTGGCGGCCGGCCGGCGGCCGGTTCGGGCGGCGGGAGCGGCGCCGGCGCCGAGGATAGCCTGGGCGCGTTTCAGGGTGCGGGCCTGTCCGCTGCTCGGGCCCGACAAGGCCAGCCCCAGGCCCGCGATGACCAGGAAGCCCAGCAGGGCGGCCATGACTGTGATGATCGTCGCGGCCATGACCTATTCCGAGGCGTCGAGGGCTTCGGCCAGCTCGCGCTCCAGGCCGTAATAGCGGGCGCGGTCCCAGAACCGGGGGCGGGCGATGCCGGTGGACCGGTGGCGGCCCACGACATTGCCGTCGGCGTCCTCGCCGGTGATCTCGTAGACGAACAGGTCCTGGGTGATGATCACGTCGCCTTCCAGCCCCACCACCTCGGTGATGTGGGTAATGCGGCGCGAGCCGTCGCGCAGGCGGGCGGCCTGGATGATGACGTCCACCGAGCCGACGATCATCTCGCGGATGGTGCGGGACGGCAGGCCGTAGCCGCCCATGGTGATCATGGACTCCACCCGGCTGATGGCCTCGCGGGGCGAGTTGGCGTGCAACGTGCCCATGGAGCCATCGTGGCCGGTGTTCATCGCCTGCAGAAGGTCGAAGGCCTCGGGTCCGCGGACTTCGCCGACGATGATCCGCTCGGGCCGCATCCGCAGGCAGTTCTTCACCAGGTCGCGCATGGTGATCTGGCCCTGGCCCTCCAGGTTGGGAGGTCGCGTCTCCAGCCGCACCACATGGGGCTGCTGCAGCTGCAGTTCGGCGGCGTCTTCGCAGGTCACCACCCGTTCGGTGGGGTCGATGAAGGCGGTCAGCGTATTGAGCAGGGTGGTCTTGCCCGAACCCGTACCGCCCGAGATGATCAGGTTGCACCGGCAGGCGCCGATCACGCCCAGAACCCGGGCCCCCTCGGGGCTGATGGACGCATAGTCCACCAGGTTCTTCATGGTCAGCTTGTCTTTCTTGAACTTCCGGATCGTCAGGGTCGGCCCGTCCAGGGACAGCGGCGGGGCGATGACGTTGACCCGGGAGCCGTCGGGCAGGCGGGCGTCGCAGATCGGGCTGCTTTCATCGACCCGGCGGCCGACCTGGCTGACGATCCGTTGGCAGATGTTCATCAGCTGGGCGTTGTCGCGGAACCGGACATTGGTGAGCTGCACCTTGCCGGAGACTTCGATGAACACCCGTCCGGCGCCGTTGACCATGATGTCGGCGATGTCGTCGCGGGCCAGCAGCGGCTCCAGCGGGCCATAGCCCAGGACGTCGTTGATGATGTCCTGGACGAGCATGTCCTGCTCGGCCACCGACATCGAGACGTTCTTGATCGCCACCAGCTCGGCGACGATGTCGCGGATCTCCTCCCCGGCCTGCTTGACGTCCAGCTGGGCCAGCTGGGCCAGATCGATGGTGTTGATCAGGGCGTTGAAGATCGTGGTCTTGGTGGCGTGATAATAGTCGGTCTGCTCGCGCACCACCTGGGTCGTGGGGGCCGGCCCCTGCGCGGCCCGCAGCTGTTCGAAGGCCAGGGTGGGCTTGGGGCCCGCCGCGACCTGGCCGCCGGCCCGCTGCATCTCCGGAGCGCCCTTCACAGGGGCGGTGGAGGGGGTGGGCGCGTCGGTGGGCTCGATCCGCTGGGGTCGCGTGGCGATGGCCACGCCGTCGGCCGCCGCCGGGGGCGGAGCCTTGCGGGCGGCGGGACCGTCGCCGTCGGTGGGACGCTTGCCGAACATCTACTTGCGCTTGAACAGGCTGCCGAACAGGGAGGTCTTCTGGACCGGCGGCGGATCGCGGCGGGCGATCTGCTGGGCCAGGTAGTCGATGCCCTCGGCGGCCCGGGACTTGGGCGCCACCTCGCACAGCATCTGGCCGTTGTTGGCCGCCTGGCCAAACAGCTTGGGATCGAAGGGCAGGCTCAGCGACGGCGTCAGGCCGAGCGCCTCGCCAAAGTCCTTCACCGGGATTTCTGGCCGGCCGGGCACGCCCACCTGGTTCAGAACCAGGCGCGGCGGCGCATCATTGGGCCGGGCGCGGCGCACCAGGTCGATCATGTTCTTGGCGTTGCGCAGGCTCGCCAGGTCCGGCGTGGCCACGATCACCAGATCGTCGGAGGACAGCAGGATCTTGCGGGTCCAGGCGGTCCAAAGGTGAGGCAGGTCCAGCACCACGAAGGGGGCGGCCGAGCGGATCTTCTGGGTGACCTCGTCATAGGCCTCGGGGCCGATGTCATAGTCGTTGTCCAGGGTGGCCGGGGCGGCGAACAGCGACAGCCGCTCGGTGCAGCGCGCCATCATCCGGTCCATCAGCACCGGGTCCAGGCGGTCGGGTTGGGTCAGGGCGTCGGCGACCCCCTGCAGCGGGTCCTGGTTGAAGTCGAGGCCGGCGGTGCCGAAGGCCAGGTCCAGATCCACCAGGACCGCCCCGGTCTGCAGCCGCTCGGTGATCGAATAGGCGACGTTGTGGGCCACGGTCGAGGCGCCGGAGCCGCCCTTGGCCCCGCAGAAGGCGATCTGGCGGCCCACGAAGGGCGCCGACGGATCGGCATAGAGGCTGGTGACCGTGCGGACCACCTGCAGCGGGTTCAGGGGCGGGACCAGATACTCGCTGACCCCGCGGCGCATCAGCTCGCGATAGAGGGCGATGTCGTTGGCCGCCCCGATCACCACCACCTTGGTGCCGGGATCGCAGACCTCGGCCAGCTGGTCGAGCTGGGCGATCAGCTGGGGCGCGGGATCCAGGCTCTCCACCATCACCAGGGAGGGGGTGGGCTGGTTCTGATAGGTCTCGAAGGCGCCCACCAGGCCGCCCATGCGCACCACCACGGCGGCGCGCGCCATGCGGCGGTCGGCGGCGGCGCGCTCCACCAGGTCGGCGGTCTCGGGCTGGGCGCAGAAGACGTGGATGGTGATGCGCGGCAGGGTGTGCTCGCCGAGCGCGGCTTCCGCGCTGGCGATCATCTCGTGCACGGGATTGGCTGGCTGGGCGCGCGGCGGCTCGGGCTGATCCAGGTCGTCGGCCAGGGGATCGCCCCCGAAGTCCCGGGTCTCGGGCTCGCGGGCCGGCGGGAAGTCGGCGAAGGGGTCGACGCCCGTGGCCGGCGTCATGGGCGTCTCACGCCAGGCGTCGCTGGACGGCGAGGTGAACTCGTCGTCGGCCTCGAATTCGAGCTCGAAGGGGTCGTGACCCGGCTTGCTGGTCATGGACGCCATCACTTGCCCACTGAGGAGACGGCGCCCTTGGCCTGATCATCGGCGGCCGAGGAGGTGATTTCGCCCTTGCGGTACTTGTCCAGGGCGAAGAGCCGGCGCTGGCTGTCGGCCGGGCCCATGTCGGCGGGCCGGACGAGATCGGCCGGGTTGGCGACCTGGGCGGCCATGTTGGCGGTGATGGCGCAGCCGAAATTGGGCTGCACCTCGTTCCTCGCCGAACGGGCGATATTGGTCCACTGCTCGCCGCAACGCGGCACCACCGCCTGATAGCGGGCATAGGCGACGCGCACCGGGGCGCCGTTCTCGGCGGCGCCGTCATAACCGGCCATGAGGATGGCGGCGGCCGGAACTCCCTGGGAGACCAGGAAGCCGCGGGTCGCCTCGCCGGCGCGATAGGCCGCCGTGGTGTCGGCTCCGCCGGCCGGAGTCTGGATGGTGATCGACCCGCCGCTCTCCCGGCGCCAGGTGTCGACATAGCCCGCGAGCGCCGCGGCCTGGTTGGAGGACAGACCGTGGCCGTTGACCGCCAGGGCGATCTCCTCGGCCTGTTCGGTGGCCGTGGCCTGGAAGTGCTCCGTCGGGGTCCGGGCCTCCACCAGGCGGCTGGGCGCAGCCGTGGTGCCGCAGGCGCTGAGCGCCAGGGCCGACAGGATCGCAGCGGTCTTCAGCGGAGTGTTCATTCGATCACGTAGCCGTACGGCCCCTGATAGGCGCGGCCCGCCTGGGCCTGCGGCTTGGCCTTGTAGGCCTTGGTCAGCTCCCCCATCAGCAGGGTCGAGGCGTCGCTGGCGATCCGCATACCGTCCACCGGGGTCTGCAGGCGGCCGGGGCTGGTGGGGGTGACGATGTAGGGGGTGACGATCACCACCAGCTCGGTCTCGCCGCTCAGGTAGTCGCGGCTGCGGAACAGGGCGCCCAGCACCGGCAGGGTGGTCATGCCCGGCAGGCCGTCGAGGGTCTGCTTGGTCTTTTCCTGCAGCAGGCCGGCGATCATCATCGACCCGCCCGAGGGCAGCTCCACGGTGGTTTCGGCCCGGCGCACGCTGAGCGCCGGGATGCTGAGGGAGGTGTTGGTGGCCGCGCTGGAGACGGTGAACGAACCCGTGCTGGTCAGTTCGGAAACCTCGGTGGAGATCTTCAGGGAGATGCGCCCCTGGGACATCACGAAGGGGGTGAAGCCGAGCCCGACGCCGAAGGGTTTGAACTCCACGGTGATCTTGCCGTCCTGGTCCTGGGCGACCGGGACCGGAAACTCGCCGCCCGCCAGGAACTTGGCCGACTCGCCGGAGACCGCCGTCAGGTTCGGTTCGGCCAGCATGCGGATCAGGCCGACCCGCTCGAAGGCCTTCAAGGTCGCCTCGCCCTTGTTCAGGCCGGGGTCGCCCGCCGTGGTCTTGTTCACCGAGAGCGGGTCGTTGCGATCGACGAAGTCGAAATTCTGGCGCGAATATTCGGTGTGATAGGTGCCCGTGGCGGAGTCATAGACCTGGGTGGCCACCGGCACGCTGCGGCTGATCACCGGAGTCTGGGTGGTGTCGGCCTTGTAGCCCGCGGAAATTCCGCCCAGCAGGGCGCCGTTCACCGCGAAGCTGGCGGCGGTCCCCAGCAGGTACTGCGGCTCTCCCAGCTGGTTCAGCACCGCGTTGAGGTTGAAGCCTAGCTGCTTGATGACATTGCGCTGCATCTCCACGACGCGGACCTTCAGCATCACCTGGTCCTTGCCGGCGATGGTCAGCATGTTCAGCACCTGGTCGGGCCGCTCCACCGAGGCCCGGGCGATCTGCACCGCCTTGTCGGCGTCGCCGAGGTTGGCCACCTCGCCTGAGAGAATGATGCTGGACCGGATGCCGTCCACCTGGACCCGGGCGCCGGGCAAGATGCGGTTGATGGTCTGGGCGATGGCCGAGGTGTCCTGATCCACCCGCAGGTCCAGGGACAGGATGCGGCGCCCGGCGCCGTCGAAGAACACCGCGTCGGTCTGGCCCTGCTTGATCCCCAGGATGAAGATCCGGCGCGGGGTGCGCAGCATGGCCTCGGCCACGTTGGGATTGGTCACCAGCACGTCGCGGGCGTCCACCGGCAGCTCGATGATGGCCGACTTGCCCACGGGCACGGAGAGGGACTGCACGGCCCCGCCCGTCTGGGACAGATCGACCCGCACCACGGCCGCGCCGGTGGTCAGGCCGCTCTGGGCGTTGGCGGCGCCGGCCAGGCTGGCGGCGGCCAGGACAAGGGCTGTGAAGAGGGCGCGCGGGTTCATCGAACAAGCACCTCACTGGCCGATCCGCCACGGTAGACCCGAAGGCCCTGGCCGCCGCGCTTGCCGGGCACGCCGCGGGACGCCGCCCCGCCAAGATCGGCGTAGGAGCGCAGGGCCAGCTGCATCTCGCCCTGGGCCTTGCCCCGCGACAGCACCTCGGCGTCGGCGGCGGGAACCTCCAGCACGGCCACGGCGCCGACGATGGTGCGGGCGTCCTTCTCGGGATCGGTCTTCTGGTCGATGGCCAGGACACGCAGGTTGCGCATCAGGGTCTCGGAGACCCAGGTGCGGCCGTCGGCGGCCTGCTTGCTCTGCAGCACGTCCACCCGGTCGCCCGGCAGGATGAAGCCGCCCACCGCGGTCTCGGCGTTGATCGGCACGCTCATGGCGCGCATGCCCGGCAGCAGCACCACGGCCATGTAGCCGCTCTGGCCGCCGCGCACGACCTTGCGGGCGATGACCGGCTCGCCCTTGAGGATGGGCTCCTTGACGATGGCTCCGTCGAAGGCGGCCATCGGGCCCTGTGCCATCATGGCGCTGGTGGTCTGGGCGGCCTTCTGGGCCACCTGCTGGGCGGTGGAGTCGGCGACGGGGGCCGGGGCCGCGCCGTCGGTGACGAAATTGGGGTTCAGCGCCTCGACGGGCCAGGGCTGCCAGGACATGTCGGTGGAGGACAGCCTCGCGCCGACGGGCAGGTCGCGGCTGGCCACCAGGACATTGGCCATGGGCTTGGTGGGCGCGGCCACCGCGACCACCGGGGCCGGCGCCTTCTTCGGGGCCACCATGCCGCGCACGAAGAACGCCAGCACAATGGCGACGATCGCGGCGACGGCGAAGATGGCGATGCGGACGGCGCCCATGAACGACTACTCGAGGCTTCCCGCTAGGGAGACCGGGGTGACTGGCGGCGGCCCTGCGATCCGCCCGGGCGCACACGATTCGAAACTCCGACCTTCTGCCGGCGCATCGCTTTTGGGGCCCGCATGGTTAACGCGGGCTAAAGGAAGTCGCTCAGGACACCCCGGGGAACGCCGCCATCAGGGCGCTGGCCGGGAAGGCCGCCAGGGCGCCGACCGCGATGGCCACGCCGTACGGGACATTCTCGCCGGGCGTGGCCAGGCGTCCGACCCAGGCCGGGCCGCTCAAGACATATGGCCGCACCCACATCGAGCGCAGGGCCAGCAGGCCCATGGCCAGGGCCCCGCCCGCGACCCCGGTGACCAGCAGGTAGGTGGCGAAGGCCGGCCAGCCGAGCCAGAGGCCCGCGGCGGCGAACAGCTTGGCGTCGCCGCCGCCGATCCAGCCCAGGGCGAACATCACCATGCCCATGACCAGGGCGATGGCGCCGACCCCCGCCTGGGCGCCGATCGCCTGGGGCGTCAGGCCAAGCGCGAAGGCGGTGGGGAAGAAGGCCAGGATCAGGGCCGCCGAGATCCAGTTGGGGATGGTGTAGCTGGTGGCGTCGCGCAGGGCGCCGACGATCACCAGGGCGGGAAAGATCGAGAGCAGGGCGGCCTGGAGCAGGGGCATGGGCGGGAGACCATCTGGCGGGGTTCGAGCCTCATCCTGCCGCCTTTGGGTGAACGGGAGGTTTCAGACAGCGAAAGGGCCGCGGCGCTTTCGCACCGCGGCCCCCGCAATGTTTCGGAGCGAAGCCGCTTATTGCGGCATCGCGGTCCCGATCTTGGTGAAGGTGCCGGCGATCTTGCCCGACAGGGTGTTCATCGCGGTGATGAGCACGACGGCGATCAGGGCGGCGATCAGGCCATACTCGATGGCGGTGGCGCCGGATTCATCCTTCAGGAAGCGCGTGACGAACTTGGACATGGTGGTCTCCTTGGAAAGTTGCGAACCAGTTGGTGAGTGAGGGATCAAGTCACCGACTTGTTCGCCCCGAATTGCAGGATCAATTTGCGCCCCCTCGCTTAATGTCGAGTAAACACGGAAGTATTCGAGGAACAGTTTCTATGGTTTACTTTCGTTTACTGTGAACACCCGTTAACCATGGACCCTGAATCGGCCTGGAATCGGGGGTTTTGCATAATGATTCTCGCGCGCGCGTGAGTCGGTCTGTTCTTCAACCTTTCTTGACCATTCCCGGCGAGTCTGACGGACAAGTTTTTTTCAGGTCCCCGTCATGCGCCGCCCGCTTATCGCCGCCGCCCTCGCTCTCCTCGCCCTCGCGGCCCAGGTTTCCACGGCCGGCGCGGCGACGATTTCGGCGGTCATCGACCAGGGTGTCCGCATCACCCTGCCGGCCGGCGCCCGCGACGTGATGGTCGGCAACCCCGCCATCGCCGACATCAATGTCGTCGACAGCCGCACCGCCGTGATCCAGGGGCGCAGCTACGGCGCCACCAACCTGATGATCATCGACGCCCGCGGCCGCACCATCCAGAACAGCCAGATCGTCGTCAGCGCCCCCAGCGGCAACCGCGTCTCGCTCTATCGCGGGCCGGGCGCGGGCGCCGCGGTGGCCAATGTCGCCAACTACGCCTGCGCGCCGCGCTGCGAGCGCACGCCGATGCCGGGCGAGGTCGACAGCGAGTACAACCGCTACAGCATGCCCTTCTCCGCCTACGCCCAGCGCGCCGCCGAGGCCCGCCGCGCCGTCGCCCAGAACGGCCAGTAGCCAGGCGTCCGCCAAAGAGATCGGCGGGCCTTAAACCTCCGATTCAGCAGACTTGGCTATGCTCGCGGGGAACACCCCCTCGAGGACGTCATGAGCCGCCGCGCCCTTGCCTTCAAAGCCCTGCTGCTGCGGTTCGCCGCCGCCCGGCGAGGGACCACGGCGATCGAGTTCGCCATCATCGCCCTGCCCTTCTGCGTCATGCTGTTTGGCATCATCGAGCTCGGCCTGGTCTTCCTGGTCTCGGTGACCCTGCAGAACGCCACCGACAACGCCGCGCGCCAGATCCGCACCGGCCAGTTTCAGACCAGCGGGTCGAACGCCAAGGGCGACTTCAAGACCCAGGTCTGCAACCGCATGGCCTGGCTGGCGACGCAGTGCGGCGGCAAGCTGACCGTGGCGGTTCAGACCTTCGCCGACTTCAACACCGCCAGCAGCAACAGCGCGACGGCCGGCACGGCCTGGACCCCGGCGGCGGCGGCGGCCACCTGCTTCTCCACCGGCGCCCCCGGCGACATCGTCCTGGTGCGCACCTACTACGAGTGGGACGTCTTCACCCCGCTGCTGAACAAGTCGCTGGTGAACATGGGGACCAACTCCAACAAGCGGCTGATCTCCACGGTCGCCACCTTCCGCAACGAACCCTATTCCACAACCACCCCGGTGGGCGCGAAATGCACCTGAAGACCCTGATCAAGGACCGTCGCGGGGCCGCGGCGGTGGAGTTCGCCTTCGTCGCCCCGGTGATGATCCTGATGTACTACGGCCTGGCCGAGCTGACCCAGGGCATGATGGCCGACCGCAGGGCCAGCCACGTGGCCTCGGCCATCGGCGACCTGGTGGCCCAGGACACCATGATCAACACCAGCGAGATGAACGACATCTTCAACGTGGGAAAGGCGATCATCGCCCCCTTCCCCACCAACGGCCTGTCCATGCGCGTGACCTCGATCCGCAAGGACTCCAGCGGCGCCATCCAGGTGATGTGGTCCAAGAGCTCGGGCTCGATGGGCGTCCTGACCACGGTGGCCAGCGTGCCCGCCGGCCTGATCGCCAACAACGAGAGCGTGATCCTCGCGGAGTCCAGCTACGTCTACAATTCCGCCACCAAGCAGGCCCTGCCCAACGCCCTGACCTTTACGCAGAAATACTACCTCAAGCCCCGCAAGACCGCCCAGGTCACCTGGAGCACGAGCTAGGTCCCCACTTTTCCTGCCCCGTTTACGGGGAAGGGGGACCGCCCGAAGGGTGGTGGAAGGGGCGGCCGCAAGCTCCGAGCCCGGTCTCGCCCCCTCCACCGGCTACGCCGGTCCCCCTCCCCCATGAATGGGGAAGGAAAATAGCCCCGCGATCTCCGCCACCCGCGCCGAGGCTTCGAACCTCCGCCCGTCCAGGCTCCCCACTTCCCGCACCCCGATCAGGCTGTTGGTGAGGAACACCGCCTGCGCGCCCGCCAGCGCCTCCACACCCGCCGCCACCTCGCGCACCGCTGTCGCCGCCATCACCTGGCGCCGCACGATCCCGTCCAGCACGCCACAGGCCAGGGCCGGCGTGAACACCTCCCCGCCCGTGATCCAGAACAGGTTGGCCGCCGCCGCGCAGGCGATCTCGCCCCGCCCGTTCAGCATCACCGCCTCGTCGGCCCCGGCGAGGGTCGCCTCGCGCCGGGCCAGCACATTGTCGAGATAGGCCAGGGTCTTCAGCCGCGAGGCCGGCGAGCCCTCATTGCGCGCCACGGTGCTGATCATCAGCCGCGCCGGCGTGCCCGGGACGGCCGAGGCCGCCGCCGTGGCGAACAGGGCGGGCTGCGGCGCCTGCGGCCGGTCCAGCCCCCGCCCCCCACGCCCCCCCGCCCAGGTCAGCCCCACCGCGGCCCGCGCCGTTCCCAGACCCGCCTCCGAAATCGCCCGCCGCATCAGCGCCTGCGCCTGCGCAGGATCGGGCGCCGGCAGGCCCAGCACCGCGCAGCCGGCCGCCATACGCGCCAGGTGCGCGTCGAGGTCGACGAGCTCGCCAGCCCGCGCCAGCACGGTCTCGAACAACCCGTCCCCCAGCAGCAGACCCCGGTCGTCCAATCCGATCACGCGCCCGCCTCCATCGCGCGCAACAGGGCGGCGATCTTGTCCTGCGTCTCGATCCGCTCGGCGCGCGGCTCGCTGTCGGCGACGATCCCCGCCCCCGCGCGGGCCTCGATCGCCCATCCCTGCCCATCCTGCACGCAGGCCGCGGTACGGATCAGCACACTCGAATCGAAGGCCCCGTCCGCGCCCGCCCAGAACAGCGAGCCGCAATAGGGGCCGCGCGGGCTCTCAAGTTGGGAGATGAGTTTCATCGCCTGGACCTTGGGCGCCCCGGTGATCGAGCCCGGCGGGAAGGCGGCCTTCAGCAGGTCGATGGCGGTCCGCCCCGCCGCCAGCCGCCCGCTCACCGTGGAGACCAGGTGATGGACATTGACGAAGCTCTCCACGGCGAACAGCTCCGGAACCTTGACGCTGCCCGGCGCGCAAGCCCGGGCCAGGTCATTGCGCATCAGGTCCACGATCATCAGGTTCTCCGCCCGGTCCTTCAGGCTGACCGCCAGTTCCGCTGACAGGCTGGCGTCGTCGTCCGCCGTCGCCCCCCGGGGTCGGGTGCCCTTGATGGGCCGAGTCTCCGCGGCGCCGCCCGCCGCCACCTGCACGAAGCGCTCGGGCGAATTGGACACCACCGCCAGGCCCGCCAGTCGCAGATAGGCCGCGAAGGGCGCCGCGCTCTGGCCGGCCAGCCGCGCCAGCAGGTCGAAGGGGGTCACCCCGGCGCTCAGCCGCCCGGTCCAGGCCCGCGCGATATTGGCCTGGAAGATCTCTCCCGCGTGGATGCGCCCCACCACCTCGGCGACGGCGGCCTCATAGGCCTCTCCGTCCGAGCCGGTCAGCCCGTCGGTCAGCGGCCCCCGGGTTGCCGGTTTCGGCAGCTCGTGCAGCCAGCTCATCGCCTCGAAGGCCGCCTGCTCGCTGTCGGCCTCGTCGAAACCGCGCCCGATGGCGATCACCTGGCGCTCCTGGTGGTCAAAGGCCAGGACGCTGGAATAGAGGCCCACCGCCAGGTCGGGCCAGTGGGGACTGCGGGCCAGGCCCAGCGCCTCCACCCGGTCGCCAAGCTCATAGGCCGCCAGCCCCGCCAGCCCGCCCTGGAACGGCGGACCGTCGCGGGCGGTCTCGCCCTGCGGACCCAGCAGGTCGGTCAGCGCCTGGAAGGGATCGCGCGGATCATCGGCGCCCAGGGTCAGGACCGCGTCGGGCCGCCTGGCCAGATAGGACCACCGCGCCCGAGCCCCCTGCCCGCCGGACAGGAAGGCGATGGCCCACGGCTCGCCGGCGAAGGCCGACAGGACCTGCAACGGCTCGCGCCAGGAGGTCCGAAGCTGGGCTGCGACACGCATGGGGCGGGCCATAGCGCCCGCCGGGTTCGAAGGAAAGGAGGGGCATGGACCTTGGCGGGTACGAATGAGCCTCATCGGCCAGGCTCAGGTCGACGCTTCTACCTCTTGGGGTTCAAGGCGCGACAGGGGCAGGCAGCCCTCGTCGCGCCCTGGACTCCAGGTCGCTGCGCCTTAGAGCCGCAGCAGGAAGCTCACCATCAGCTGGTGCGCCGAATAGTTCTGGGTGCGCCACAGATAGTCGTAACCCGCGCCCACCGACCAGGCGCCAAGGCTCTTGTAGGTGAAGCCCGCCCCGACATTGAACGTGTCGGCGTCGGCCTTCAGGCCATTGACGGTGAAGGCCGGACCGCCGCTTTCGAAGGCTGCGGTGTTGGTCATCATCTCCTCGCTCATCGAGTGCAGCCACTTGCCGTGGATCTCGGGGCGGAAGATCCCCGGCCCGGCCATCGGCATGTCGCGGGAGATTTTCACCCCCAGGCCGCTCTGCAGGAAGTCGTACTGCTGGGCGGCGACCTTCAGGTTGAGGGAGGGGTCACCGGTCTCGGTATAGGCGTCGGTCCGCAGGTCGGTGTACTGCAGCGTCGCATAGGGGGTGACCACCGTCCGCCCGTCACCGAGGCCGAAGTGATAGCCGGTGGTCGCGAAGGCGGTGAACTGGCTGCCGCTGTAGTCGGCGACAGCCGTGCTGTCGACGCCGGTGAAGGCGACGTGGCGGAAGCCCGAATAGTCGTCGAAGCCATAGGCGATGGAGCCGTTGAGGAACCAGGCCCCGGGGGCGTAACCGACATAGGCCGTCGCCTGGTAGGAGCTGATGTTCCCGTGGCTGCGGGCCGGATTGGCGCCGGCGCCGCCGTTGTTTCCGTCGATGGACGACAGCGCGTAGCGCAGGCCGAGGCCGGCGCGGGCGTTGTCACCGATCGGCGCGTCATAGGCCACCATGGCCCCGGCGATGCGGGACTCGTTGCCCTCGTAACCGGCGACATCGCCCTGGCGGTCGGAGCTGAACGGGGACCGCTCGTATCCGAACCCGGTCATCCACAGATGCGGGCGGCGGTCGTCATCGACCTGGCAGGCCGAGGCGTCGGCGGCGCGGCGCGCCTCGCGGTCGCGCATCTGGCTGTCCTGGGCGCAGGACGGCTGCCCCCCCTGGAGGTGAGAGGCCCACAGGTCCTGGAACCGCTGGGTGGCGCGGAAGGCCACCTGCGGCGAGGCCAGGTTGGCGGTGCCCGGACCCAGCTGGGCCAGGGCCGCGGCGATGGCCGGGGCGCTGGGCAGCAGGGTGATGGCCGTGAGGACCCCCACATTGGTCGGGGTCACCGGCAGGGCGTCGATCACCGGAGCGATGACGATGGGCAGCACCGGGCTGACCGCCGGCGGCAGGGGAACCACGGGAACCACGGGCGCGCCTGGGACCACGGGGACCACGGGCGGAACCACGACCGGCGTCACCACATCCACCAGCGGGATCTGGGTGGTGGTGATCCGCACCTGGCCGGCCACGGTGGGCGCCGCGGAGAAGGCGTAGCGCAGGGTGTTGCTGGTGGCCGTCACCGTGCTGCCGGTGGTGCCGCTGGTGGCGTCGACGATGTTGAAACTGGTGCCGTTGGCGATCGGACCGGTGACCGTCACCATCACCTTCAGGGCGTTGCCGATGGTGGCGGCGCCCACCGGGACGATCTTGCCGTACAGCGAGGGGCTGAAGATGGTGGTGTTGATGGTGCCCGCCACCGGAATAGCGAAGGCGCCGGCCACGTTCAGGGTGTTGGTGTCGAGCGTATAGGTTCCCGCGTTCGCCTGGCCGGTGATCAGGGCGTTGCCGCCGGAAACCCGCACCAGCTTCAGGCCGCTGGCCGCCCCGACCGCGCCGTCGAAGATGCTGCCGTTGTTGAGGGTCAGGGTGCCGGTGTTGGCGCCGGCGGTGTTGGTCAGGGCCGCCTTGACGGTCTGGCCGGCCCCCACGTTCACGAAGCCGTCCCCGGCGAAGTCCAGGGTCGAGCCGGTGTTGCTGGTGAAGCCGCGATTGAAGTTGACCGTCCCGCTGCCCGTCACCGTGAAGGTGGTGGCGTAGACCGGGCCGTTGAAGGTCACCGTATTGCCGTTGGCGCCGGCGGCGATGTTGAGGAAGGTCGAACCTGTGGCGCCGACGAAGCCGGTCACGGTCGAATTGTTGTTGAAGCGGATATTGGCGGTATTGGCCGCAGAGGTGGTGATGCCGCCGCCCGCGTCATTGCCGGTGTTGATGTCCTGGGCGCCGACGGTCAGGGTTCCGGGGCCCTGGGTGTCGACCCCGGTCGCCACACCCACCGGGCTGACCACGCCGGGCAGCACCACCACCTCGCGCGCCACGGCCATTGTCGAAAGTGCCGCGAGCGCGAGGCTCAGCGGCGGAATCAGGAACATGTTTTTCATGGCGGCCCCCTCCAGGGTCCGTAGGCAGTCTTCCAAGAGGTCTTGCCGCTGTGTCTCGCGGGCTGCCTGAACCGCACCGCCGGCGCCCCGCCGGGCGCCGGAAGGCGCAAACGTGGCGTGAGCTAAGCGCGCCTCGGCGACGCCGGTTCCAGGCGCTCCGCCTAATTTTCGAACAGCCGCGCGACGCCCGGAATTCCATCTCCTCCTCCCCCTCTTTGCCGGGAAGTGGAGAGATCAGCCGCAGGCCTCCAGCATTTCCTCCTCTCCCCCAATGAGGGCAGGGCTATCGCATATGACCGAGCATTGAGAAGAGGAAGGCGTCATCCCATCCGGCCCGCTTGATTTTGGTCT
>NZ_JAOTJD010000056.1:0-24041 GCF_042714595.1 Phenylobacterium ferrooxidans
CCTCTTCCAACCCCACGAGTGCGCCAACTACCTGCACAACTCCGGATACGGTTCCGTCTAATCGAGTCCCGCTCTAGTCCCTGATGTCATGACCCAGAGGCTAGGTGGGGTCGTCGTCGGCGACGAGGACTACAAGACCATCTTTTTCGCCATGAAACACGTCTCCGAACGATCCGGCCACGATATGCCGGCGGGCCGCGACATTCCCGTGCCGACGCCTGCCGAAATGATGAGCGACGTGCAAGCCCTCGATACCTTCCAGGCGGGCTACAGGAAGCGCCGGAGTGTCGCGGAGGATGCGCGCAAGGCTTTGCAGGAACCGGCCAAAGCTACTTTGGTGTAGGCCACCGGCCGTCGATCATGCGGGCGCCTTGAAGCCGGACTGCTCGAGCCAGAACAGGTTTTCGGCCCTGCGGGTGATCTCGTGGAGATGATCCTCCTCAGCGTCACCGAACAGCGCCGCCGCGAGGGTCAGCCGTTTCTCGAACGAAACGCGACTGAAATTGAATGATGGATGGGCGGCGAGGATGGCCGCCTTGGCGGCAATCTCGGCGTTGGCAACCTTGGCCTCTGCCCGACCGTGAGCTTGAGCGTCTTCCCTAGCCGCGTCCAGGACCTCGTCGACAACCTCATCAAAGGCATCATGCCACGCGGCTGATGCGGACGATGTGTGCAGCACTCCATCGACCATGAAACCGGCCAGCGTCGTTCTGATTTCACCCGCATGGCCGGCGACGCGCCGATGAGCCGCAGTCAGTGACGCAGGCTGCTTTTCAACGCCGCGGTCCGCCAGGGCTTCAGTGGCGGCGGCGATCTCTCCGTCCGGATCGAAGGCAACCTCGACCAGATATACCGCCTTGGGGCGAGCGGCAGATATCAACCGGACGGCGTCCTCCTCCTCGAGCCGCACCAGGGGGACCGCAGTGCGATCCGCTTGTTCAGGTAAACCGTCGACGACGCAGGCCTGCGCCGCCTCGGCAGCCCCGCGGATTGCGGTCGCCAGATCTATCGCCAAATTTGCTGTCATAGCTGCTCCCTAGACACTTAGCCGTTCGCTGACGACGCTGCCCTGCGGTTGGCGGACGACGTCGAACCCCATTGGGATCTGTTCCTTCACGGCTTCGACGTGGCTGATGACCCCCACAGCGCGGTCCTGGCCCACCAGGTCGCGAAGGGTGTCGAGGGCTACATCGAGCGTTTCGTCATCGAGATGGCCAAAACCCTCATCGATAAAGATCGCATCTAGCTTGACGCCCCCCGCTTCGGCTTGGACCACGTCGGACAGGCCGAGCGCGAGGGACAGAGAGGCCAAAAAGCCCTCCCCGCCTGAGAGCGTGTGCGCGTCACGTTTTTGATCGGTGTGGGCGTCGTAGACTTCGATGTCCAAGCCAGCCCTAGCTCGACCGTCGCCGCCTTCGTATTTCCGCAACAGCGCAAAACGCCCGCGTGACATGCGCGCGAAGCGCTGGTTCGCCGCTTCCAGAACAAGGTCGAACGTCGCCGCGATCGCAAAATCGCGCAGCCGAAGGCGATGCGCGTTCCGACCGTCGGTCAGTTGCGCCAGTTCGCCGAGCACGCGGTATCGCTCGGTGGCGGCCGCAAGCTCCTCGGTTAGCCGAGCGACCAGTGCCCGGGTGGCCTCGATCTGGCCAAGCTTGATCGTCGTGGTGGTGAGGATCTCCTCGGCTTTCGCCAAGGCGGCGTCGGCCTCGACGAGTGCTGCGGAGATGGCCTCCAGGTTGGGACGATCGAGGCCATTGATCGCCGCCGCAGCGCGGTCGCGCCGATCATGCGCGGCGCCAAGTGCTGTGACGTGTTCCGTGATCTTCGTATTCAGGCTCTCAAGATTTGGCACGTCGGACTTAGCCTGGGCGTAATCCTCGTCTGTCAGGTCGGCCGCGGCCTTGGCGGTGTTGAACGCCGCGCGATGGGTGGCACGGGCGTCGCTGAGTTCCTTCACCCGAGCTTGGGCATGCGCGAGGGCGGAACGTGCGGCCTGAACGGCCTCACTGGTCCGGCGCTCGGCCTCGACGGCCGATTGATGAGCGGCATTCAGCTGGTCACGGCGCTGAATGGCCGTCTCGAGTTGTCGGGCAATCGCCGTGACGTCACGCAACTCCGCCGGCACGTCGGCCAGCGAGGCCTCAAACGCCGATGCGTCGGAGGTCGCCGCCTTGTCTGCTTTTGCATGGCGGTCACGCGCAGCAGTCAGATCCGCGAGGGTCGATGCGACATGTGTCCGGGCCACGTCTAGCGCTGCCTGAGTCGCATTCAGATCAGGGCCGTCACGGAGCGAAGCCAGCTCGCCTTCGACCGCGGTAAGCTCTGACGAGATGGCCGAGACGTCGCGATCCGGCGCCTGAAGCTCTGCGAGCCGGGTAACCGCTTGCGTCCATTCCCCGTCTGCGCGCGCCGCTGCTTGCGCGCCAATTCGTTCCTCGGCATCGGCGGCTTCTCGCGCACCGCGAGCCTCACGCCACGCGGCGTCCAGGCCAAGGCCCTCTTCGGCGGCGACAGCGGGTCGCGGATGGTCAGGGGATCCACACACCGGGCATGGCTGTCCATCTTCCAATTGATGAGCCAGGTGGGCCGCCTGGGCCGAGGCCAGCGTGCGCTCAGCCATCACTTCTGCCTCGCGGGCCTGCGTCAGTCCCCGGCGCAAACCCTCCAGGTTGGCAAGCGCGTCAGAGCGGGCGACCGCCAGCCTTCCAACAGCGGCCGTCGCGTTGGCGAAAGATGACGCGCGTTCCTGCGCCTGCTTTAGGGCCTGGAGCGCGCCCTCGATTTGCGAGATGCGCAGCATCCGGCGTTGCACGGCTTCATGCTCGGCGGCGGCTGTCGTTTGAGCCAGCTCTGCCGCAGCTTGTGCCGTCACTGTCTCATCGAGGACCCGCTTGGCCTGGACGACGCCCGAAGCGCTTTCCCGCGCCGCAGCCCGCAGGGGTTCGGCACCTGCGACCCGAACCTGGAAACCCTCCAGCTGAGTCACATTGGCAGCGGCCGCATCCCTCTCGGGCTGACGGGTCAACGAGGCCTGAAGGGCCGCCGCAGCGGCGGCGCTAACACGTTCCTGGTCGGTGGACTGCTCCTCCGCCTTGGCTTGAGCCTCAAGGCCAGCCTTTAGATCGCCCTCGGCCTCGGTCGCCCGGCTATCGGACGCCACACAGCTGAATGCCCGGTCTGCCGCTGATTTCCGCAGCTTCAGGCCATCGACCTCGTCAGCGCGGGCGAGGATGTCATTGAGGCCCGCTACAGCAGCGTCGTGTTCGGTGAACCGGTCCTCGACCTGTTGGGTGGATTGCAGTGTCACCCGGGCCGCGTCTCTAGCGGTGCGCGCGGCGTCCCGGCTCACCGTCTGGAGGCCCGCATCGATCTTCAAGGTTTCGATAAGCTGCGTCAACGCGTCGGCGTCGGACACGTCATGGGCTTGCAGATGGCCGTTGATCACAGACCGGCCGCGTTCGACCTCGTCACGCAGGTCGGAAGCTTCAGCCTTTAGGCGCTCAACGAAACGCTCGTAGAGAGAGACATCGAACAGGCCACGCAGCACGGCCGAGCGTTGATCACTCGACGCCGTCAAAAGCTGACGAAATTGCCCCTGGGGTAGCAGGACTACCTGACGAAATTGGGCGGCGCTGTAGTTCAAGATCGAGCGCATCCGGTCGGCGACAACTTCGACCTTGCGCTCCTCCATCACGACACCGGGGTTGTCGCCGTCAATGTCGTCGACATCGATACCCGTCGCGTCATAGAGGGCCGCCCAGTGCTGGCGCTCGACCAGGGCATCGCCGCGCTTGCCGCGAACTGTCTGACGCGGGCGCCGGACGACGTGATACCGCTTGGCTCCGACCTCAAAAACCAGCCTTGCCTCTGTCTCTACCTCGGGGGCGGCATGGTGCGACCGAAGGTCATCTCCCTGGCGTTCCTGGCCGGACGATTCCCCAAACAGGGAGAAGCAGATGCCATCCAGGATCGAGGTCTTGCCGGCCCCCGTCGGTCCATAGATTCCGAACAGCCGGCCGCTGAGCGCAGGTCGAAAATCGAGGCTCTGCGTGTCGGCGAACGGTCCGAATGCCGTCAGGGTCATTTTGATCGGGCGCACGGGCTACACCTCCTCGCTCTGGAGATCGGTAAGCGCCTCATCGATCATGCTCGTCTCAGTATCGTCAGGGACGCGCCCTCGGACGGCATCGAGGAAGCTGGCCACCAGCTTGACCGGGTCGCGCCGGTCGGCAGTCGTCGCCGCGGCGCCCGGGCCCACAGCCGCGAGCCGGTTCAGACGCTCAAGCTGCAGCACATGAGGATAGACCGCCCGCAATTGGCCAATCGCATCGATGAGAGCGCCCTCGTCGGTCAACACCGCTTTGATCAAGGCGTCGGCCCCAAGGGCGCCCGGCGCACGACCAGCGGCGAGCAGGTCATCGAGCTTGCCTGTGACAATCCGCAGCGGGCGTGGGCTGGTAAGCGGAATCTCCGTTATCTTCGACACCCCTGCGGCGCCCAGATCGACCAGCGTCAGGGATTTCTCCTCATCAGCCTCGTCGAAGCCGAAACCCATCCACGAGCCGCAGTATCTGATGTGCGGCGCACCGGCGTCCTGTGCGCGATGAAGGTGGCCCAGAGCCACATAGGCCGCACCGTCGAATATCGCTGACGGCACCGTTTCAATTCCGCCGACCTGCGCCAAAGGCCGTTCGGTCTCAGTGATCTGCCCCCCTTCCACGAAGGCATGGGCCGTCACGACCCACCGCGCGCCCGCAGGCACATGCTGGCGGGCCTGCACCAATTGGGCGGCGAGGGCATGGGCGGGACTTGCGATACCGACGTCGCCGAAGGCCTCTCGCGCCGCAAAGATCTCGCAGTATGGCAAGGCCGAAAACGCCACTTGGCCATGAACATCGCTGAGGACAAGAGCTTGCGGACGGTCCCGCAGTGGCCCGCGGATCAGCACGCGCCGGGGATCCTGAAGGGCAGCGTTGAAACTGATGCGGTCGGGCGCATCGTGATTACCCGCGATCGCCACGATGGCCGCGCCGGTCTTGCCATACACACGCGCCAGGAAATCGTTGAACAGCTGAACGGCTTCTTTGCGCGGCACGGCGCGGTCGAACAGGTCGCCCGCGATGATCAGCGCATCGACCTCATGGTCGATGATGGCTTCGAACACCTGGTCGAGCAGCCGGGCTTGGTCGTCGAGCAGGCTTTCCTGCGCGAGGGTTCGGCCAAGATGCCAATCTGATGTGTGCAAAATCCGCATCTGCGCCCAGCCCTCCGCCTGTATAGTTTCTATATGGACTAGAGTTCAACCGTCAACTAGACTCTCCCGCATGTCGCCCCCCACGCCGCGATACGCGTCTGAAGTCAGGCAGCGCTTCCTTGACGGGCTTCTCTTTTGGGAAGGCAGGGTCAATCGCCGCGACCTCATCGACACGTTTCGCGTTTCGCAGCCGCAAGCGGCACTTGACCTGAAAGCCTACCTCGCCGCCCTGCTCCCCGGACAAGTGATCTACGACACACGTCAACGGCGCTATGAGGCCTCGGCCGCCTTTCGGCCGGTGTTCGGCGTGCCCAGCATCGACACCTGGCTGGAACGGTCACGTCTGGCCGGTTTGGCGATCGAAGTGCTGCCGACTCTAGACCGGCCGCTCGACGCCAGTCTGATGGCCCACCTTTATCGGGCCATCCGGGACCGAAAGACCGTGCACGTCGCCTACCAGACGATGCGCCGAGCGTCGGCGGAAGATCGCTCTATCACGCCGACAGCCTTCGTTTCAGATGGCCAGCGCTGGCACGTGCGGGCCTATTGCCACCTCCGAGAGGCTTACAGAGATTTCGTTCTGTCCCGGATCGCGTTCTCGGCCGACCAGGTCGAGGCTGGGGTTGAGTCTGCCGAACTACCGGTCGACTCCGAATGGTGTTCTTGGGTCACTCTCAGATTGGCGCCCGCCGCCCACCTTGAGGAGAACCAGAAGCGCGCGGTCTGCTGGGACTACGGCATTGACGGCGAACTGTTCGTCACCGTCCGCCGGGCCCTGGAATTCTACGCCATCCGTCGCTGGGGCCTCGATAGGGCGGAGAGCCGCTTGAGCATTGTTGAGCGAACGGAATCTGCGTCAAATCCGGGGGCCACAGCATGAGGGTGGCTACTGCTCGACAGGCGCCGGAGAGTGATTGGCCGGCGATGATGCTTCGCCGCATCGATACCAGCCGCAACATGTCCAGGTTCTGGTCTGCGCGCCTCCAGCCTAGCTTGTTCGAGGAGGTGCTGCTGGTTCGAAACTGGGGCCGCATCGGCTCGCGAGGCCAAGAGCGATCCTACTGGTTTTCCACCAGACAGGCGGCTCTTTCGGCATTCGAGAAAATCACCGTGGCTAAGCGCCGTCGTGGTTATACGGCCGAAAGCTCTCAGGAGGCTGGCCGGCTAGCCTGCGGCCAGATCTCATGAGCAAACGACCAAAACGCATCATTGAGCACGCGCTGTTGCAGGGCGTCGGTCCTATCTCAGCGGAACGCTTGCTGGCCCTGCCGGAGACGGAATGGGGCCTGCTGCGATCCGCGATCACCGACGCTCGCCGCGCCCGGCCGCCGGCCCATGTCGCGCGTTGCCTGATGTGCTCGGGGCCTGTCTTCATCCAAGCTCGCGCGTTTCGCGGCCTTCGGCTGCCCTACTTCGCCCACTTCAAGGGCGGCGATGCGACCTGTCCTTGGCATACCGGGGAGACCCTGCATCCGGACGATGCCCGAGCGCTCCAGTATGGCGGCGCGCAAGAGTCCGCCACGCATCGGATGCTCTGCGAGCAAATCGCCGAGCTCGCCGCCGCAGATGAGCGGTGCGTCGCCGCGGAGGTGTCGAAGTACCTGCCGCCCAGCGACAACGAGCGCGGGCGCTATCCCGATGTCCTGATTGTCCGGCGGGGCGCCCCCAAGATCGCCGTGGAGATCCAGCTATCCAACACCTTCCAGACGGAGGTGTCCGCGCGCTGCCTGCACTATGAACGCGAAGGGGTCGGCCTGCTCTGGGTGCTCTATGGCCTCGACATGCAGGCCGACGACCTTCCTCAGTCCTTCCGGGACGTGGTGCTTCGCCACCGGGGTAACGCCTTCCTGTTGGATGACGAGGCCGTGGCGGAGTCGCTGGCCCGCCGCACGTTGGTCCTAAAATGCTACCTTCGCGGCCCGGAAGGTCGCTTTGAGGCCGGCCGGCTTATCACCCTCGACAACCTCACCTTCTCCGCGAGGGGCCCGCCCTATCTTGAGGATCGGATCACGCCAGGCCTCCTCGCTCGGGGCGAGGCTGCACGGACGCCGTGGCGGACCGCTCTAAGGGGTCGGAGCCCCGATTTCTCATACGCCGATCTACGCAGCCCCGCGTTTCTGGCGGCGAATGACCATCTTTGTGGTCTGGTTCCAGGCCTGCGCCAGTGGGAAGCGGAGACCCATCAAGGCCAGTGGATGATCGCGAACCTGATCGCCGTCGTCTTCTCCGTCCTGAGCCACGCCTATGGGACGTTTCGCAATTACGCCTCTCGCCAGGACAACGTTCAGGCCCTGCTGAACAGCAAGCTGCCGAGCGAGAACCTTCTGCCGTTCGCCCTGATCATGCGCGAGATCCTCCAGCGGTGCGGCGCCAACGATCTCCTGCCAGGCAGTGTCGGCCAACACCTCGATCGGGCCTTGTCGCTGGGCGACGGCAATTTCGTGCTCGACTACGAGGCACCCTGGGCGGCCATCGCGGTCCTGCTACCCGAACTCTTCGATCCGCTCCTGCGGTTCGAGCTGGAAACCCTGGACGCCCTCCCCACCTGGGCGCGTCCGAAGACGACCACCACTGGCAGAACGCGGGTCCCGCCTGCGCACCCCGCCCAGCGGCCCCAATCCCTCGAGGAGGACCATGGCTTTCCCCATCACCCTGGCTGAACGCCCCGACCATCCCGGCCTGGAAGTCCTGGACTCAGCCGTCACCGCGCTGTCCGAGGCCGTGGCGGCTCTGCGCGCCGCCGAGCTGGTTGTCCAGGACTGCAAGGCGGCATTAGCGCCAGCTGTTCCCAAGATCGACGACCCCGAGCTCGCCAAGCGCCTGGCCGTCTGGATCTACTGGAACATGCCGGAGGTGCCAGTCGCGCCGCTGGCCGAGATGGCGACGGGTTTGACCGCAGGCAGGGCCCAGCAGGCCTTCTTCAAGCTATCTGGAACCCACGCCAGCGCGGTGGCCTGTGCGGCCTGCGGCAAGCCGGTCGCCGTCCGCAGCCGGGATGAAATGAAGCGGGTGCTGACCGCGAAGTTGAAGCGCGGCGTCCTGCCGATCTGCGAGCCCTGCCAGACCAGCCGTCGGCCAGAGGCCCCTTCGGTCTATGTCGAACGACCCGTCCGAAACACGGCGGCGACAACCTTCGACCGGGAAGTCTTGACCCTCCATGCCGAGCGCGGCCAGCCAAAGACCATCGAAGCCCTCTGCCTCTGGGGCATGCAGAAGGTCGAGCTGGGTCCAGAACACATTCGTCTCTACTTGCAGGACGCTGATCTCGGCGTCGCAGCCGCTCTGAACGCAAGCCGCGAGGACTACCTCGAATGGCTGGAGGGTTGGGGCTCAGTGCGCTGTAGCGGCACGACGACGACGGGTGATCAATGCCGCAACACGGCGAAAGGATTGACCGGGCTTGAGCTCGGGGAGTGGCTCGCGTCCCGAGCCAAAGGCGGATACTGCGCTGTGCATGGCGGGTGATGCCGTAGTTCGGCGCAATCCGGCGCCGGGAAGCGCCCTCCTCCATTGAAAACGAAGACTGCAAGGAGCCCGCGCATCGCGCGTGGCGGGACGCGCCGTCGAGCGGCCGGCGGCGCCCCAAAGGCGCCCGCCAGGGGCGGACCCGTAGGAGCCGCGAAGCGGCGGGACCGAGCACGCCCGCCGGCCGCTCCCCGACTCCGGGGCATTGCGGGGTGTCCCCGCTCGAAGGGGTCGGCCGAGACCTAGGCTCGGCCGCAGGGGAAGGCTTTCCCCCTCACAGACTTGGACACGGTTCGTTTGCGCTACAGCGCCAACGCCTTGACCAGATCGTCATGCTCAAACGCGCTTTCCATGCGGCGGATCTCCGCCGGCCGCGCGCCGGCTGCGGCGGCCACATCCCGCCACGCTCGGGTTACCTGGGCGACCTCGCGGACGATGTCGCGGGCGTCGGCGTCGCTCAGCGAGAACAACCCAGCCACCGACAGCACCAGGGCCAGGTCACAGGTGCCGTCATCAAGGTCGATGGTCGTGGTCAGGATGCGCGCTTTCACGTCCACCGGCGTCGGGTTGAGATCGTAGGCCGGCGACAAGGTCCACCCCCCCTGCCCCAGCCACAGGAAGCCATGATTGCGCAGGTGATCGTCGACATTGGAGATCAGCACGTTCAGCACCATCCGGCGATAGAGTTCGGCGGCGTCGCGCTGCGCCTGGGCGCCGGTCTGCACCAGGACATCGACCAGCTCGGGATAGCTCCCCCGTTCCCCGTCCTTCAGGCCCATCATCGACAGCGCCGACAGGAACGGGATGCGCCCCTCCCCCTCGCGGTCGAACCGCCGCGATAGCAGGATCGCCTGACCGGCCACCTCGATCAGCTCATGAGCGGCCGTTCGGACGCCGGCCATCCCGGCCAAGGTCAGGGCCACCGATTCCCAGCGCTCTACGCTGTAGTCGTCATCGGGCTTTGGGAACTTGGCGATCGACAGCCGGCCGTGCTGATCGATCACCGAGGCCTTGGGCCGGGCGCCGCCCAGCGAAGACCCCGGCGCGAAGATCATCTGCAGATCCGCGTCGGTCTCTTCATCGCGCAGGATCCGGTCGGTCACCGCCATAAGGCGGCCAAGCTCGACTAGGCTGGGAACCCCCTGGGCCGTCGGCGCCTCGAACACCTCGCCGCCGGCATGGCGGAAGCGCAGGGCCCCCAGGCGCGACACATCGGAGACCCCGATCAGATAGTCGGCCTCGGCCAGGGTGCGCACCGCCCTCCCCTCCCGCTCGGCCCGCCGCCGCTCGGCGCGCTGCATCAGCCGCCGGCCCCAGGTATCGGGCGCCGAGTCGCCCAGGGAGCCGAACATGGCCAGCCCCGCCGCCGGCGCAAAGGCGCCGCGGTTCAGGGTCAGGGCCGGCTCCAGCGAGAACCGGTCTGGATCGGCCAGCCAGTCGGGATGGTATTCAAAAGCCACGGCCTCGCCGCCGCGCCGGGCCTGCCGGTGCAGGGTTCCGACGCGCTGGACGCCGCCCGGCCGGTCGATATGGACCTCGATGTCAGGCATTGGACGTGCTCCGAACCCGCAGGCGCACCCGCTTGGGCAGCGCCTCGTCGGCCAAAGACAGCCCGACCTCGTCCTGGCCTGGCGCCGCGAGATCACCAAGGCCGTCGAGCAGGCCCAGCGCCTGCAACACAGCCGCATAGATGCCCATGGCCACCATGGGGTCACCTGCCTCGACCTTCTGCAGGGTCTGGCGCGTCGTAAACGCCCGTTCGGCCAGGATCTCCATGGTCAGCTGGCGACGGCGGCGCGCATTGCCGATATCCTCGCCCAGCTTGCGAAGGGCGCGGCGAGTGGCGATGGAAGGGCGGTGCGCGGCGGGCATAATGTTATCTTATGATGACGCTATCGAGCTTTAATGTCGTAGCAGCCTTACATTAAAATAGAACTGGCGCCCAGCCCTCCGGGCCGTGGCCGCATCGACACATGACCGCCTAGCCCTCGACACAGGCCTCCAGGACATAGGCGTCTCCCTCGCGGCCCGTCACCCGGCAGACTTCCTGGACCCGCCGCCCGGCCGGCGCGCGGGCGATATGAATCACCAGGTTGATCGCCTGGGTGATGGCCCGGTAGGGGATGCGCTGGGTTACCTCCCCGATCAGATCCTCCAGCCGCGTCAGGCCCTCCGCCGCGCTATTGGCATGGATGGTCGCCAGGCCGCCGGGATGGCCCGTATTCCAGGCCTTCAGCAGGTCCAGCGCCGAGCCGTCGCGCACCTCGCCGATGATGATCCGGTCGGGCCTCAGCCGCAGCGTGTCGCGGACCAGGTCGGTCATGGTGACCTGCGGCTCCGTGCGTTTGGTCAGCATCTGGATCTGGTCCGCGGCGGAGCATTGCAGCTCGGCCGTATCCTCGATCAACACCACCCGATCCTCGGCGAAGGCAGGCTCGGCCAGGATGGCGTTGGCCAAGGTCGTCTTGCCCGATCCAGTCCCGCCGACGATCAGCATGTTCTGCCGCGCGACCGCCGCCGCTCGGATGATCGCCGCCTGCACCTCGGTCATCATCCCACCGGCGACATACTCGTCCAGGGTAAACACCACCTCCGGCCGTTTGCGGATCGCGAAGGCCGGGCTGGAGACCACGGGCATGAAAGCGCCCTGGAAGCGCTCCCCAGTCAGCGGCAGGGTCGCGCTGACCCTCGGGTGATCACGGGTGACTACCTCGCCGGCGTGGTCGGCCAGCAGGCGCAGGATGCGGTCGGCGTCCGCCGCGGCGAGGTGCTCTCCGGTCCACGACCTTCCCTCCCCGATCCGATCCACCCAGATCTTGCCGTCGGGATTGACCATCACCTCGACCACCAGCCGCTCGGCAAGAGCGCCGGCGATGACCGGGCCCATCGCCTGGCGCAGGGCCGCGACCTTGCGGTCGGTTACGACAGGATGGTGCTGCGACATGGCGCTCTCCACGGACTCGGGTTGGAAGGGGGCGAAGGGTCCACTACAGGCTCCCGTCGTCATCGCCGGGCCGCAGGGCCGCGATCGGCTGGGGCGCCAGGTAGTCCTCGGTCAGATGCCCCTCTGGCGCGTCCGCGGCGCCGTTGCCTGCGCCGGAGCGCGCTCGCGGCGGTGAGACACCCGCGAAGCTCTCAGGAGCCGCCACCACGGCCCGCACACCCTTCCAGTCGATCGAGGCCCGCCCAGGCAGGTCGGCCGCCTCGGGGCGCTGCTCATAGGCCGCGGGCACGCCGTTGAAATAGTCCCCCGTCCGCGCCTTGAAGAACGGCTCCTCGTAGTAGCGAATCTTGTCTGCCAGGATCGGCTTGGTGTTGTTGACGAACAGGAACTGCTTCCTGTCGTCCAAGCCGCGCACGTCCTCCTCGGAGAGGATGTAGCGCTGCTGCTCCGACTGGGAGGTCGAACGGTTCGCGCGTCCGAAAAGGCTGCGCGGATCGCTGTAGCTCTCGCGCATCTCCAGCGCCTTGCCCGCCCGGCGCGTCACCTTGTCGATGCTGGTGGGCTCCGAGGTCGCGAAGCAGGCCGTGATGTGCATGTTGTCGAACAGCGGCGTCTTGTCCCCGTACTTGGAAAAGACGTCGTTGAAGCTCTGGCAGATCAGGTGGGCGGTGATCCCATAGCCGGCCATCTCGCCCATGGCGTTTTCCAGGAACGGAAGACTGCCGAGCTTCGGGAACTCGTCGAGCAGCAGCAGGAGCCGGTGCAGCTTGCGCCGGCGACGGCTGTCGAAATGCTCATGCTCCATCAGGCTGTTGATGGTCTGGCGCGTGAACACCCGCACCAGGAACGCCAGGCGGTCGGCGTGGGCCTGCGGCGTGATGATGTAGAAAGACACCGGCGCCTCGGAGCAGACCAAGTCGCCGATGGAGAAGTCCGACCAGCTGGTCGCGTACTCCACCAAAGGGTCCGCCCACAGCGACAGCGACGCCCGGCAGGTGGCCAGCACATTGGATTTCACGCGCTCGTCCATGGCCCCGAGCGCCGTCGCCCCCAGCAAGACCTCGGGGTGGATCTCCGCGATCGGCGCGCCCTCGGCGTCCCGCGCGAGCCCGTCCGCCGCATGATAGTCCGGCCGCCAACGGTGCTGGGTGTTCATCATCGCGTGCAGGGTCGGCTCGATGTTGATCAGCAGCCGCCGGACCTGGGCCAGATTCTTCCGATCATCGGGCTCGCTGTAGAGAACGTGCAGGATGATCGCGGTGAAGAAGTCCGTCGCGCTCTGGTCCCAGAAGTTCAGGTCACCGGCCTTACGGCCCAGCGGGTCGACCAGGATCCCGACCACGTTCTGGATATCGGCGATCTCCATCGGCCCCTTGCGGACCTCGAACAGCGGGTTCCAGCGGACGGTGTTGGGGTCGGTCGGGGAGAAATAAAAGACGTGGCTGAACGTCTTCCGGTGATCGGCGGTGATGTGCCAAAGCTCGCCCTTGCGATCATAGATGAAGGCGCTGTGCGGCCAGGCGATCAGGGTCGGGACCACATGCCCGGCCCCCTTCCCGCTCCGCGACGCGCCCACGATGATGGCGTGCTCGATCCCGCCATAGGTCAGGTATCGACCGTTGAAACGGCCGAGCACCCGGCCGCTGATCTGACCGCTGGTTTGTCCGCCCGGGCCAAAGAGTTTGGCGCGCCGAACATCATCGACGTCGGCCCAGGCGTCCCGGCCAAAGGCCTTGGGCTCGCGCTGCGATCGACGGGTCAGCAGCGCCGCCACCATCACCGGCCCCATCGCGACCGCCAGGGCGGCCAGGCCCGCCAGGTCGAACGGCTTCGGGTAGCTCGGTTGGAAGCGCATGTACCAGCCGACGAACGACCAGGGCGCATAGACCCGCACCGCTCCCAGATCGAAAGCGCCGGCCCCAAACTCACGCGGATAGCCGTAGGTCTGCGCCACCATCTGGGTGGCCAGCGTCAGGCCGAGAAGGATCGACAGGGCCGCCAAAGGCAGGATGATCGAGGCGCGCGCCCGGCCGTTCATCGTCCCTCCCCTGCCCTAAAGGCCCGGAATGAAGCCACGTCCAATGACGCGCCCCAGTCCTCGGTTGAGCCGTTCCACGGCCTGTTGGCGGGCCGGCGCCGGGAAGCGCATCACCGCCTCCCGCGCAGGCCCGCCGATGTCGCGGATGAAACGGGTTTCGTCGGGAACTTTGGCCGGCACACGAAGCTCGCCCTGCCCCAGCGCCTGGGCGACCCGCAGGTCGTTGAAAGTCCGCGTGGCGCCGGCGATCCGCTTGTCCGCGCGTTTGACTTTCCGCTCCAGGGACCGCTTGCGACGAGCGACATCGGCGGCGGTCTCCAGCTGCGGGCCCCGGCGCGCCGCCACATAGGCCTGGCCCTGCGGCGAACGCGCCCAGGACGCACGAACTTCAAGCTGCAGGTCAGCCCGCCGGAGCGCCGACCGCGCCCGCGCGATGGCGTTCAGTTCGGCGTGTTTCGCCCAGATCATCCGGGCCGGATTGCGCACCCATTGGACCAGGTTCAACCGCTTGGACCGCAGCCCGGCGACGCGCCCTTCGACACGGGCGAGCCGTGCCTTGGCGAGCGCGCGCTCACGCGCCGCCTCCGCCGTCAGCGCCCGTTCGATCTGCCCGGCGGTCTCGATCTTCGGCCCGCCCAAGCCCGCCCGCTCAGCCGCCCAGCCATCGCGCTCGGCGACCATGCGCACCCGCATCTGCTCGGCCTCCTTGACCAGCTTGGCGACCGGAACCGAGATCAGGGGCGCGGCTTCCACAAGCCGATCGGCGGTCTCCTGAAAGTCCCGCCGAAGCTCAGACCGCTTGCGGTTATGGGCCGCCGCGTCGCGGTTCTGCTCGCCCCGTTCAGAGGCGATGTTCTTGCGCTCCAAGGCCGAAGCCGTGGGTCCAAGGTGGACACCTGGCTCGCGATCCAGGCCCCGCTCGGCGAGGGACAGATGCGAGACCTGCGGGGCGTCTGGTCCAAGGTGTAGGCGCAGGTGCTGGTTCTGGGTTTCGGCCCACGCCGCGCGCCACTTACGCACCGCCTGCGGGCTCCACCATTCCGGCGGCTTTCGCCCGAATCCCGCGGGTCCGACTGAGCGCGTCGTGACCAGCACATGGGCGTGGAAATTGCGCTGATCGCCCTCTTTTCCGGGCCGGTGCATCGCCACATCGGCGATCATCCCCTGCCCCACCAGGTGCTCTGAAACGAAGTCACGGACCAGCTCGCGGCGTTGGTGGAAGTCGAGCTCATGGGGCAGGGAAAGCAGCAACTCCCTCGCGGGCACGGCGTCCTTGCGGCGCTCCGCCGCCTCGGCCGCGTTCCACAATGTTTGACGATCCTGGTAGGCGGCCGGCGCATCTGTCGGCGTCATGATCGCAGCAAATTCGATGTCGGCCTTCGCCCCGAAATCGAACTCCATCGCCAGGCGATCATCGACCAGCCGGTCACCTGACCGGTAGGCGGCAGCGGCCACGGCCGAACGACCGGCAGCGCGCTGGATGGTCTGAACTGCCAAACGGTACTGAGCCACGCTAACCCCCTTTGACCGCCTGGCGGTCGGATCGCTAAGGGCCCTGGCCCTTGGCTCGAACCCTCGGCCGGCGCAGGCCGATCTGGGGTTCGAGGGTGTCGGGCGGAGCCTGACCGCGGGGGTCGATGGGCGTAGCCCAAACGACCCGTAACTGCGCCATTGTCCGTAATTACTGTTCTGCCATGGATAGACCATGACGGGCATTATTGATAGGTTTAGGCCGTTGAGGGCTTTTGCGACAACTATGGTGTGCGCCATGACCACGGTCGATAAGCGTCGAAGAAACACTCGCCCCTCGAAATATCGTCCGCGAACCGAGGCGCAGAAGGAGCAACGGCGCGAGCTGTGGATCGCCCGGACCGAGGACCGCCAGCAGGGTCGGCGGGTCTCAGAAGAAGACGCGCTGAAGCTCCGATTGGACGAGCTGGAAAGCGCGCTTCGCGATGCCGGCCATGATGGCGTGCATCGCCGCCGCCACGCCACGCCGCTCGAAGATATCGCGGACGACGAGCAGCGTTTCCTTGTGCTCAAGGCCCGCGTTGAACGGCTCGAAGCCCTGTGGTCGATCAACCAGCGCAAGCGGGAAACCCGCGCCAAGATCATCATCGGCGGCGCGCTGTTGGCCGAGGCCGGCGACGATCTTCTGGCCGGTGACGCCGAACTCCTCGCGCGCCTGGTCGACATCATCGACCGCCGCGTCGAGGGCATCCGCGACCGCCTCACCGTGCGCGAGCTGCTGGGCAATGTGCCGCTCTCGCTGCGCCCCGGAGGCGACGTTGAAGAGAGCCCCGAGAGCGCCCTCCAGGCCGAAGGTGCGACGCTCCCAGACTTCGATCTGATGGCGCAGTCGGCGATGGCCGACGAGCCGGTCACGAGCTTCCTGCCCAGCGACGTCGATGCGGACTATGCCGACCTCGATGGCTCCTGGCAGGCAGCATGATCACTGCCGCCACGCGGTCACGGTCCCGTCCTGCCGAACGAAGATCGCTCGGGCGCCATCGGCCGGTTGGGGCCGGCGATCACCGCCCTCGCCTGCCCCGTCCGGGGTCTCCGTAGGCGCCGCCACGGCGGCGGCGGCGGGAGTCGCGAGGGCGCGGTTCTCGCCCGCGAAGATCGCGCCGCCGGCGGACTGCCAAGGGTCGGATGCCGCACGGCCACGAGGCGCTGCGGCCGACCGGCCGGCACCGGGCGTCGAGCCCCCTCCCCTGCCCGCTTCCACGTAGAAGCTATGCGCGCCGATCACCGCCGAAGGCGGGGCGCCCCCGAAGTTCACCAGGCCGGCCGAGACCTCGCCGCGGGCCGCCCGGCCGGCCACGATCTGCGGGTTCTGGAAGAACCTGGCGCCATTGGTCGGATCGGGTAGCCGGCCCTCCAGGGCCAGGTTGATGATGGTGTCGATCCGCGCCTGCCGGGCCTCCGAGACCGCCGGCAGGCTGCGCCAGCTTCCCCCGGCGCGCATCACCGGCTCGAACTGGCGCCGGGCATTGACGACCGCCTCGACCGACCCGCCCCAGCGGCCATCGGCGAGGCGATTGACGATCGTGTAGACGACGCCCGCCAGGCCACTGTCGCCCTGGTTCGCGGCCTCGGCGTAGGCGACCCGCGCGATGGCCTCCCGCGCCTCGGGCGAGGAGACCAGCGTGGCCAGGGGCCGGGCGGGCGGAGTGGCTCCCGCGAACGGCGTGGCGGGGGCATATACCCCTGGGCAATTCACGCCGGTTGGGACGGGCTGAGCCGTCTCGCCCCGGGCCAGGAGGGCGCAAAGAGCAGCAAGGGCCGCAGGATCCATCATCGGTCTCCAGAGGAGTGAATTGAGGGGCTCAGCGGCCGGAAGACGCCGAGGATCTCGCGCGTCGTCACCGGCCCGAAATAGCGGCTGTCGAAGCTGTTCGGGATGCGATCGGAGAACACGAAGAACTCGCCGCGCGCCATCGCGCGGCAACCGACCCAGCGGGGCAGACCCACACCCCGGCTGTCATGGGTGAGCACCGGCGCGCGACGGATCCCGTTGATCGTCAGCGTCCCGCCGTCGGTGCAGACGTGATCGCCCTCCCCGGCAGCAATCGCCTTCAGGATTGGAATCCGGCGCAGGTAATCCATCTGCCCATCGGCGTAGGGAAAGGCCGGCGCGGGCGCCTGAAAAGCGATGATCGCGCCACGGGTGGGATGGCCCAGCGTGCGTACATAGAGCCCCAAAGGCTCGCTTGGACTGCGGTTCCAGAGGAGCGCCGGCTGCGGCAGGCTGGCGCCGAGGACCACCGCCGCGGCGACAGGAAGAATCGCCCACGCTGCCAAGGCCGGGGTCAGCCCCCTCGCCGGGCGGACGGACGATTTTCTCATGCTGACTTGGCCTTGCCTTCGCGCTCGCAACCGAGCCACAGGCTCGTCAGCGCTTCAGGCCAAGATGTGGCTCATGCCCGGTGTTTGTGGGCTTCGGACGCCCTCTCGGGCGCCCCGGCCGGTCACTGATACCCCGACGATTTGCAGAAGTTGCCAATTGGTAAGGTCGGCGAGGATGCAGGCGGCGTTTGCAAGCCGGCGCAGGTTGGCCGGAGTACGAGAGCTACAGGTCGGGTTAGCCGGGCTTGCCGCGATGGGCCCGCACGTTCTGACATTTCCAGGCCAGCATGGGCATGGCCGCGATGCGGACCTGGACTTCC
The DNA here is from genome assembly GCF_042714595.1 of Phenylobacterium ferrooxidans. Taxonomy (NCBI): domain Bacteria; kingdom Pseudomonadati; phylum Pseudomonadota; class Alphaproteobacteria; order Caulobacterales; family Caulobacteraceae; genus Phenylobacterium; species Phenylobacterium ferrooxidans. The sequence continues at coordinate 17,877 of NZ_JAOTJD010000056.1, forward strand.
CGGGCGACGTCGAGCCCGCCGGGGTCGATCTCACCGCGATCGAGAATCCCGTCGAGGAACGCCGCCTCCGCCGCGTTGAGCTCAAAGAGCGGCGCGAGCCGCGCCCGACACTCGGCGACGGTTTGAGCGATCCAGGCCTCTGGACCGCCCGCGGCGACGAAACGGTTCTGGGGCAGGCAGATGGCGAGCTTCTGGCGTAATTCGCGCGGATCGCCGCCGATGGCGTCCACGGACGCCAGTCGCCAGTCGCGCCGCCCGGCGGCGCCGTAGGCGAGCACCGCCGCTTTGATCTTCGCCCAGTCCAACCCGTCGATGTCGAGGATCCGGCGTGCGTCGAAGAGATCTCGCGCGGCGTTCCGGTCGATCAGGGCGACGAGTTTGCCGGCCACCACTTCGTGCAGGTCCAGAACTGCAACGCCGGAGGCGCGGACGCCGCCTAGATCGACGGAGTCCATCTTGACTGCGCCGAAGAGCGGCTGGCGGGACATGTAGTTGATGTCCACCTCGAGCGAGCCGCCGCCGCCCATGGCCGAGGCGAACCGGCCGATCCATTTGCCCCCGGCATGGTCGTCGGGCTGACGCCGGATGGCGTAGCCCTGGGCGGTCAAAAGCCGGTTCAGGGCAGCGTCGACCTCGGGCCGATCGGCCTCCATGTCGGCGCGGTCCAGCGCGCCGACATAGTTGAGGTCGATATCGACCGACAGCCGGTCCAGCGCCAGGTGGAAGACGTTCAGCGCCGTGCCGCCCTTGAGGACCAGACGGTTCGCAAGGATGGGGTCTCGGGCGATCTCCTGCAGCACTTCCAGAAGCCGCAAGACCTTCTCCAACGTCCCGGCCTGCAGGCCGGTCTCGTTGGCCAGGCGCTGGAGGGTCTGGGCGGACGGCGCGCTCACGCCAAGCCTTCAAACCTGGCGTCGATGACCGCATCGGGAAGGATCACCCGCCACCTGGACGCCAGGCGGCCGGCGCCAGGAGCGGCGCCCAGGGCGTAGCGGTTCTGCTTCGGCGCTAGGGCCTCCAGGCGATCCAGGGCGCCCGCAGGAGCCCCCAGTTGCTCTTGGCGGCGTTCCAGCCACCAGCCGGCCGCGCCCGCCGCCGTGGCGTTCCCCAGCGCTGCGAGGCGGTCGATCAACCGATCTGGATCGAGCCGGCCGACCAGGTCGAGCGAGCTGATCAGTTCGTCGGCCCCGCCAGCGAGATCCGGGCGATCAAAGAGGTCCGCGATGGTGCATTCGAGGGCGGTTGCCCGAACCGGTTGGCCGAGGCGGTCGACTGTCGCGAGGTCGGCGTCGCCGTAGGGCGCCGGCGCCTTGATGAACCGGCAGGTGAACCCGTTGGCGGCCAGCACGCCGGGCTGCCCCGGCGCCACCACCTGAAGGTCGAAGCTCTCCGAATAGGCATAGCCCTGGAGTTCAAGCGCGGAGTGGTAGGCGATCACGCCGCCGGGCCGCAGCCGCGAGCCGGCGAGAAAACGGTCGACCGACCAGGTTTCGGCGTTGGCATGCTTGGGGACAGAGGCGAACACGCCGCGTGCGACGCGGCGGATGTTGCCTGCCTTCAGGTGTTGGGCCAGCATGCTGCTCACCACCTTGTCGGCCGGCGCGCGGCCGATCGCGCGCGCGTATTCGGCCCGGTCAAAGACCGGGGCGTCGCTGAAGAATGGTGCGGAGCGCTGCCGTGGCATTTGGGGCTTCTAGTTCGTCAAGCATGAAGAAAGGTATATATAACCTGTAACCGTCGTCCGCTAGGGAGAACTAGACGGTCTCAGCGCCGTCCTGCAGCCAGAACCGGGCCAAGAGGCCCCCGAAAGCGCGCTCGGCGTCGGCCCGGCTCCCGCCAGCTTGGAGCAGAAGGGTGACATTGACCTCCTTCTTGCCCTTGGCCTCGACCCGGAAAAGCGGCCGGCCACTTGGCGACGAGACAACCTCGGCCGGGGCCTTGCCTGACCTCTTGGGGGATCCTGACTTCTTGGGGGCGTCGGCCGCCGCCGCGAGGCGGCGAATGACGTCCTGTGGCTTCAGGGGAGTCCCCTCCCCTTTTTGGTTGGCGATGACGCCCGCTTCGGCCAGCACCCGGCGCGCGCGATCGTCCGGCTTGAGCAGCGGCTTCAGCTGCGTGACGTGCTTGATCTTCAGCTCGTGCGGATCAGCGAACGCGGCCACGAGGTCGCCGGGCAACCGAGCCAGGTCGAGGTAGCGACTGAGCCAAGCCTCCGACACGTTGAGGCGCCCAGCCATGTCCTTCTGGCGGCCGCCGTAGTGGCGACCGAGGGCTTTCAGGTAGTCGCGCGCACGCTCAATGTCGCTGAGGTCTTCGCGGGCCCGGTTCTCCAGGTCGGAAATCCGGAACGCCTCTTCGTCGTTGAGGTCGCGAACCTCCACAAGGAAGCGGAAGTCGGTGTAGTTGTGGGCGCGCAGCCAGGTCACGGTCCAATGCCGGCGCGCGCCGCAGATCACCTCGAACTCGATGTCCGGCACGCCGCGGACCCGGCGCACGATCGCTGGGACCTCCTGGCGGCCCTGAGCCTTGAAGCTCTCGATCAGGTCCGCGCAGCGGGTCTCATCCAGCGCGGCGTAGTCGCGATTGTGCTCGCTCCAGAGCCGGCAGCGGGCCGGATCGACTTGCTCGATCGCTCGTCCCACGACCGCGCCGGAAGCCAGCTCGGCCATTCGGTTTTCCCGGCTCGCCAGGATGCCGACTGGCATTCGGGTCGGGGCCTCCGGCTGGGGCGCGGCGGCGTCGAGCGAGCCCATCAATCCGGCAGCGAAGGAACGGTTCTTGGAGCTCATGAGCGCGCCCTTTCATCTCGAATTGCACCGGTGCAATTTCCATATCCGCGGGTCATGCGTGGCCCTCCTTGCGAAGGCGTTCCACATGGCTCGGCCAGGTCTGGCGCACGTCGAGGAGGATCTCCTCGTTGACCCCATTGAGGTAGGTAAGGCACCGGTCCCGCACCGACTTGCTGGTCATCGGGCTGTTCATCTCATAGACGGTCATGAGGCGCGCCGTGACGTTGTCGATCTCGGCCGAGTCCTTCATGGGCGTCCGGATCATGGCCAGGCCGAAGACCTGGCGCATCAGCGCGAGTAGCTCCTTCTGCATCGACTTGTTCTCATCGACCTTGGAGGCGACGATCCGAACGAAATTAAGGTCGGGAGCGAGATCGCGCGACGCCAGCTGATTGAGCGTCTCGTCGAGCATCGTGAGAAACGCGGCCGTCGAGGAGAAGTCCATCACCGTCGGCGGGACCGGGATCACCAGAGCGTTCGCCGCCCGCAGCACGGACAGCGAAATGGCGCCGAGAGCCGGCGGCGGATCCAGGATGATCACATCGAACTGGTCGGCGATCGAGGCGATGCCCTGAGCCAGCCGGTCGAGCAGCCGCCCGCCCCCGCGCGCCATCCGCGCGGCGAGTTCGTACTCGGATTGGAACAGGTGCAGGTTGGCGGGGATCAGCTTCAACCCATCGAAGTGGGTGTCGAGCAGTGCGTAGTCGAGGGACCGCTTGTCGTCTTCGCGCAGGAACGGATAGAGCGTCTGGTCCTCGGTCAGGTCGAGGTCAGGCACGTAACCGAACAGGGTAGTGCTGGAGGCCTGACTGTCGCAGTCGATCAGCGCTACCCTGTAGCCCCGGATGGCCATGTACTGCGCGAGGTGTACCGACAGCGTGGACTTGCCAACCCCGCCCTTGAAGTTCTGGACGGCGATGACCGCGCAGGGATCCTCAGGTTTGCGCCACGGTCGCGTGCCGAACACGCCGCGCATGTCGTTCACCTGCGCCAGCGTGTAGCCCACCCGGCGATTGGTTTCGGTGCGCGGCGGCTCGGGAAGCCGGCCATCCTTCTCTGCATCGCGAATCGCCGCCGGCGTTCGGCCGACCAGCTCGGCCGCCTCGCTGATCGAAAAGAGCGGTTCGCGGCGCTCGCCGGACCGCGCCGCCCTCGCGGCGTCCCGCAGGTTCTCAACTACGGCCGAGGCCCGGCGTGCCAGCTGCGAGACCGGTCCGGCGAGGGAGGGGGCGGATGCTTCAGCGATGTTCGACATTGGACCTCACAGCCTCCCAGCAGGTTTCGAAAAGCCGGCCCCAGCCGTCTGAAAAGCGAAAGTGGGACCGCCTGGACGCTATAAGCGCATTGTTAAGGGCGTGTTAACGCTACGGGGGCCAGTTCAATCCCGATTCCAGATTTTCGGCCAGACCTATCCTGACCGTTTGGGGGCGTCCTGACGGGCACTGGGCTCTGTCGACTGTCAAATTGCACCGGTGCAATTGCTCGCGCCAGTAACCAGCCCACCCCCACATGGACGCGAAGTGTCTGTGGAGCCCGAAGACGTTCCTTGCGTGAGCCGTGGCGGCGCTATCCTGACCGCACGGGGGAAGCTCTCCGCCCAGGCCTCTCCGTGCCTGGCAGCGTGAAGGCAAATTGCACCCGTGCAATTCGGCCACGGCGCTCTGCTGGATGACGACCGCCGACCGAGCCGAGGTCTGGCCTCCGTCGTAGCGCGAAGGGCGCGTTTCCGGCAAAATTGCACGGGTGCAATTGCGGTCTCTACGGCCGGCCGCGGCGCGCTGCGAAGGCCTGGCAGAAACCCGTCCAGGACTTCACAAGCTTCTGCCCGGTAAGGCCGTCAAGGCGCGCGCCCATCTGTTCTCGATAGGCGGCCGCGATCAGGTCCCGGTCCCAGCCGCCACCATGCGCCCTGGAGATCTCACCAAACGGCCCCGACCCATACTGCAAGCTCCCGCTGGGAAATCCGACACTCCCGTCCGACCGCCCGGCCTGAGCCGGCCGCGGCGCCACACGCGGCGGGACCGGTCGAAGCGGGGCGGGGAGGGCAGGGGTCTCCGCCAAAATCTCTTCGACGGCGCCGTCCCGCCGCGCCTCGCGGCCTGCCGCGTGCCGTTCGATCTCGGCCACGGTGAGCAACTGCTCGGGCGCGGCTTTGGGATGGAAGTAGAATTCGATCTCCACGATCGCCCGGCCACGGCGGATCTCTCGCCAATCCACGGTGAAGTGGGCCAAGTGATCGATCTCGGCCTTGGCCTTGTCCAGGACCTTGCGCCGCAGCTGGGCGAAATCCTTGTAGAGTTCGGGCGCGATACCGAACGCTGCGCGGACCGCGGTCATATCGGCGCGCCAGGTGGATTGCCGACGGTGGAGTCGCAGGGCGCCCATCTCGTAGAGCCGCAAGGCGTAGCTCGAACGAAAGCCCAGAATGGCTTGCCGATTGAGCACCGCATAGGTTTCGGACTCCCGGATCAGCCGCCGCGCGTCAGGAGTGAACTCCCATTCAATCCAGCCGCTCTCACCGCCCTCTTCCTCGGTTTCCTCGCGCGAGGACTGGATCAGGGCGAAGCGTTTGGTGGCTTTGCGACCCCGCCAGGACAGGTCGTCGATCGCAAACAGCGTTCGGTGTAATTCCTCGAGCATGTCGGAGATGCGCTCGTTGCCCTTGTGGCCGCGGCGAATCTCCGACTTGCGCATTTTGTGGGCCATGGGCTGCCAGCCGTCGCCACCGGCGGTCAGGATCATCAGGGCCAGGAGGCGAGCGGCAGTCAGGCTGAGCGACTGGCCTCTGACGAACCTGACCTCGACCAAATTGCCCGGCTTGGCGAAGTCCTCGCCGTCGCGCGCCTTTAGGGCGTGCGCCACCCGCATAGCGCGGCCGGGCGCCAAACCCTCGGCGGTTTCAGCGTCGGCAATGTCGGCGTCGTCTTGCAGGGCGAATCCTCGGAGTCGATCAGTCCATCATTCCTGACCTCGAATCATTTCGCAAGACAGGATGGGTTCAGCTCGTGGCCCGCCCCCAATCGGTCAGGTTCCCCCCGACCGGTCAGGACAAGGCCCCCAATCGGTCAGGTCAGCCCCCCCGCGCGGTCAGGAAAACGCCCCCGTGCGGACAGGACAATCCGTGCAACTATTTGTTTTAGCGCAGGATATGGCCCTCTGAATCTGAATCTAAGAATCTAGAAAACCCGCTGCGTGTCCGCAGCGGGCGTGTTTCCAAATTTAAGTCTCAAGAAAAGCGGAGAGCCCCGCCCGGGTAACCGGGCGGGGCCTTGGCTCTACTCGCTTTCGGCGGGGCTCTGGTCAGGCCGGTCCAGCGACCGCAGTTCATGCTGCGGCGTGGCCACCACGACCTTGGAGAAGAACCGCTCCACACCGT
>NZ_JAOTJD010000057.1:0-22940 GCF_042714595.1 Phenylobacterium ferrooxidans
AGCGGAACTCGATCAATCAACTCCGCCGGGCCAACCAAGCCGAGACCGGAACTCACGTTTTTCCACGGCCTCGGTCGTGAGCGGCAACTAGGGGTCGCGCGCAACGCGGATCGTAGCCGATACCCTGTCCGGTTCCGCGAATAACGGGCCCGAGCCTGACGACGGGCGGCAGCTACCGCCGCACCCCCGCCGTGCGCGCACGGATCGCCTTGAACTCCGAACCGTCCTTCCAGTCGGGCCAATCCCTGGGGTCGGACGCGATGGCCTTGCCCATCACATAGAACAGCTCGACGTCCTGGGCCGCGCCGCGCAGGTCCCAGTCGGGGCTCCAGGCGTCGCAGGGCTGGTGGTAGCAGTTGGCGGTATAGTCGCTGACCCACTTGTCGCCGGCCGCGCGTCCGCCCTTGACCAGGTCGGCGCCGCCGCCGAGCCCCATCAGCAGCATCACCGGCACCCCCTGCCTGGCCAGGCTGAAATGGTCGGCGCGGAAGAACAGGCCGCGTTCCGGGCGGGCGTCGGGGGTCACCGTGCGGCCCTGGGTCTTGGCCGCGGCGATCAGGCGGTCATCGAGCTGGCTCTGGCCATAGCCCACCAGCACCACGTCCTTGGCCGGTCCCGCCGTCTGCAGCACATCCAGGGTGAAGTTGGCCGCCATCCTGTCCAGCGGCGTGTGCGGATGGGTGGCGTAGTATTCCGATCCCAGCAGGCCGCGCTCCTCGGCGGTCCAGGCGGCGAAGAGCGTGGTGCGGGCCGGGCGCGGCCCTGCGGCCAGGGCGCGGGCGATCTCCAGCACGCCGGCCACCCCGATGGCGTCGTCCGCCGCCCCGTGCCGCACCTTGTCGCCGTTCACCGCAGCGCCGAGGCCGAAGGCGTCCCAGTGGGCGGAGAACATCACGCTCTGGTCGGGCTTGGTCGCCCCGGTCAGCTTGGCGATCACATTGCGGCTGGCGACCTGGCTGTGGGTCACGCCGTAGTCCGCCGAGAACGCAGCGCCGGGCAGGGCCACCGGCTTGAAGTCCGCCGACCGCGCGCTGGTCTTCAGGACCTCGAAGTCCAGGCCCGCCTGTTTGAACAGATCGACGGCGGTGTCGCGCGCGATCCAGCCCTGCAGCAGCAGCTTGTCCTTGGCCGGGTCGGCCCGGACGATGTCGAAGCTCTCGCCGTTGGAGGCCGCCACCGTCGACCAGCCGTAGCCGGCGCCCGGCGTCTCGTGGACGATCAGGGCGGCTACGGCGCCCTGGCGCACCGCCTCTTCGTACTTGTAGGTCCAGCGCGCGTAATAGGCCGCCGCCTGACCACCGAACTTGCCGGCCACCGGCTCGCCGGGCTTGGCCTCGAAGTCGGGGTCGTTGATCAGGAAGACCGCGACCTTGCCCGTCAGGTCGTGGCCCTTGAAGTCGTCCCAGCCCCGCTCGGGCGCCCTGACGCCATAGCCGACGAAGACCAGAGGGGCGTTCGCAATGGCCACCCGGTCCACCGGCCGCAGGGTGGCGACATTGATCTGCTGGGCCTGTTCGAGAACCGTCGTCTTGCCCGCCACCGCCACGCTGAGCTTGGCGCCCGGCTGTACCTGCAAGCGCTGCAGCTGAACCTCCTGGGTCCAGCCGCCCTTGTCGCCGGCCGGCTCCAGCTTCAGCGCCTGGAACTGGCCGATGAGGTAGTCGACCGTCTTCTGCTCACCCGGCGAGCCCGGCGACCGGCCTTCGAACGCGTCGGACGCCATCACCTTGACGATGGCCGAGAGCCGCGCCGGGTCGATGGGGCCGGAGGACTGAGCCTGGGCTGTGGTCGCCATCAGGGCGGCGGCGAGGGTGAGCGCGGCGAACTTCATGGGTCGGACTCCGGGAACAGAGCCCGATCCTAGAGCGTGATGACCCAAGTGAATACGGGTTCAGGCGCCACCCCAACCGCTCCTCCCGGCGCAGGCCGGGACCAGATTCATTCTGAGCCTTCGACCAGGACCCTTGTTCGTGTGGTTCGTGTGGTTCGTGGTTCCAATTCTTCGGGTCGCGCCGACGCGGAGGCCCATCAGATTGTCCACGATCCACACGAACCACACGAACGGTGGATCAAGCCCGGTCACTGGAGGTGAATCTGGGTGGCTGCTTCGCGCCGCCGCTTCGCGGTCCCGGCCTTGGCTGCTTCGCGCCGCCGGGATGAGCGGATATTTGGTCAGCCCGTCAGACCCGCGAAAGCTCCGCCTCGACCGCGTGCAGCCGGTCCTTGCCGAAGAACATCTCGCCGTCGACAAAGAAGGTCGGCACGCCGAAAGCGCCGCGGGCCACGGCGGCCTCGGTGTTGGCTGCCAGCTCGGCCTTCACCTCCGGGTCCTGGGTCGCCTCCAGGATCGCGCGGGCGTCGAGGCCGGCCTTGGTGAGCACGCCGGCCACCACCTCGGGATCGTCCATCTTCAAGCCCTGCTCCCACATCGCAGAGACCACGGCCTCGAGGTAGGCGTCGCCCACCCCAGCCCGCCTGGCCGCCACCAGGCCGCGCATGATCAGCAGGGTGTTGACCGGGAAGTGGGGGTTGGAGCGATAGGCGGTGAGGCCGTGGGCGGCGACGAAGCGCTTGGTCTCCAGGCCCTCATATTCCAGCTTGCCCTTCACCCCGCCGAAGGCCGTCACCGGCGACTGGTTGCCGGTGGCCTTGAAGATGCCCCCCAGCAGGCAGGGGATCAGGTTGACCGTGGCGCCGTGCCTGGCGGCGATGCCGGGCAGCACCTTCCAGGATAGGTAGCCGTTGGGGCTGCCGAAATCGAAGATGAAATCGATCGTCTTGCCCATCACCAGGTCTCCTTCCAGGGGCGCAGATCCAGTTCGTGGGTCCAGGCCGAGCGTTGCTGATTGTGCAGCCAGACATAGTTCGCGGCTATGTCTTCCGGCTTGAGAATCTCGTCGCCGGCCAGCTTGGCGGCCACGGCCTCAGGCGAGTTGTTGGTGCGGGTGAACACCCCGTCGATGGCGCCGTCCACCACGATGTGGGCGACGTGGATCCCCGCCGGTCCCAGTTCGCGGCCGGCGGTCTGGGCCACCGAGCGCAGGGCCGCCTTGGCCGAGGCGAAGGCCGAGTACATCTTGCCGCCGCGCATCGAGGCGGTGGCCCCGGTGACCAGGATCGTGCCCCGGCCGCGCGGCGTCATCACCCGGGCCGCCTCGCGGATGCTGAGGAAGCCCGCGAAACAGGCCATCTCCCAGACCTTCTGGAACACCCGCGTCGTGGTCTCCAGAACCGTGAACCGCACGTTCGCGCCGATGTTGAAGACCACCACCTCAAGCGGGCCGACCTCAGCCTCGACCCGGTCGAACAGGGCGACCATCTCGGCCTCGTCGCGGGCGTCGACGCCGAAGGCGTGGGCCTTGCCGCCGGACTTGCGGATGTCGGCGGCGAGCGCCTCAAGCTGGTCGAGGTTGCGAGCGCGGCGGGTGACGCAGACGGTCAGGCCCTCGGCGGCGAAGGCCCTGGCGATGGCCCCGCCGACCCCGTCCCCGGCGCCGATCACCAGACAGACTTTGGGCGCCGCGTGCAGTGGTTCTCCAGACATGGCCTCACCTAAGTTCAGTTTCTGTACGCACCATCGTATTGAATCTGGACCCAGTCAATGGGATAGTGTCGCCGAACCAAGGAACACCGCCCGTGAAGTGGGAAGACCTCGCCGACCAGCCCTGCTCCATCGCCCGCTCGGTGGCGGTGATCGGCGACCGCTGGACCCTGATGATCCTGCGCGACGCCTTCCTGGGGGTGCGGCGGTTCGAGGCCTTTCAGACGCGGCTCGGCATCTCGCGCACCATCATCGCCGAGCGGCTGAAACTGCTGGTGGACGAGGGCGTGCTGGCCAAGGCCCCCTACCAGGACCGCCCGGTGCGCCACGAGTACCGCCTGACCCAGAAGGGCCTGGACCTCTATCCCGTGGTCATGGCCATCGTTCACTGGGGCGACAAGCACTATGCCGGGCAGGCCGGAGCCCCCCTGCTCCACCGCCACAAGGCCTGCGGCTGCGACTTCGCCCCCGTCATGACCTGCTCGGAATGCCACGCCCCGGTCGGCGCCCGGGAGGTGGAGACGCGAGCCGGGCCTGGGGCGGCCCAGACGGACCTTAAACCCAGCCTGGACCTCGCCCCCCGCTTCGGTTGATGTAGCGCAGCTGGCGCGCGAAAGACCTTAGGGGTGGAACTGATGGCTGACGGGACGCTGGATTTCCGGAATCGGGCGGGACTGTTCGACGCGGTCGATGGCAAGACCTTCGACCTGATCGTCATCGGCGGGGGCGTGACCGGCGCCGGGGTGGCTCGGGACGCGGCCATGCGCAGTCTGTCGGTGGCGCTCGTGGAGGCCCGGGATTTCGCGTCCGGGACCTCGAGCCGATCGTCCAAGATGATCCATGGCGGTCTGCGCTACATGGCCCAGGGCGACCTGGCCCTGGTCCAGGAGGCCGCCTCGGAGCGCAAGGCGGTGGAGCGGGTCGCTCCGCACCTGACCCGCCAGACGCCCTTCGTCATCCCGGCCAAGAACGCGACGGTCACCGCCAAGCTGCGCACCGGCATGTGGGCCTTCGAGAAGCTCGGGGACGTGCCCAAGGACCGCCGCCATGAGGTCTGGTCCAAGGCGGACCTCGCGCGGCGCGAACCCACCATCGCCACCGAGGACCTGTCCGGCGCCGTGGTCTATCCCGAGTACCTGACCGATGACGCCCGACTGACCCTCGCCAATATCCGCAGCGCCGCGGCCCACGGGGCGAAGGTGCTGAGCTATGCGCCGGTGCGCGCGATGCTGACCGAGAACGGCCGCGCCACCGGGGTGGTTCTGGACGACGGTCTGGAGGGAACGCCGAACCGGGCCCGGGTGTTCGGCCGGGTGATCATCAACGCGGCCGGCCCGTGGGTGGACGCCCTACGCGCCCTGGAGGACCCCGCCGCCGCCTCACGCCTGACCCTGACCAAGGGAATCCACCTGGTGGTCCCGGCCGCCCGGCTGCCGGTGGCCCGCACCATCATCATGCCCGCCGCCGACCGGCGCAGCGTCTTCGCCGTGCCCAAGGGCGACATGACCTATCTCGGCACAACCGACACCTTCTATCCCGACGCCGACTATTGGCCGCGGATCGAGGCGGCGGATGTCGACTATCTGCTGGCCGCCGCCGCCCAGAGGTTCACCATCGATCCCCTGACGCGGGGCGACATCGTCTCGGCCTGGTCCGGCGTCCGCCCCCTGGTGGCGCAGGCCGGGAAGTCGGCCTCGGAGATCTCCCGCAAGGACGAGATCTGGACCGGGCCCGGGGGCGTGCTCTCCATCGCCGGCGGCAAGCTGACCGCCTATCGCATGATGGCCGAGCGCATCGTCGACATGACCGAGGAACTGTTGGGCCGGAAGGTGGCCGCCGCCCGCACCGCAACCGAGCCCCTGGTGGGGGGCGACGTCGACATGGCCGCCCTGACCCGCCGCCTCGGAGCCCCGGGCGACCGGCTGGTGAGCCTCTATGGGGCCGAGGCCCAGGCCATCGCCGACGCCGGCGGCGGCCCGGCCGTCGAGGCGGCGCACGCGGTGCTGCAGGAAGGCGCCCTGACCCTGGAGGACTACTGGGTGCGGCGCAGCGCCCGCGCCTGGTTCGACCCCGACGGGGGCCTGGCCGCCCTGGCGCCCGCCGCCGAGGCCATGGCCGGCCTGCTGGGCTGGTCGCCGGCCGAAACCCAAACTCAGATCGAGACCTGTCGCGCCCTGCGGGCCGACAGCCTCAGCGCCCTGGAGACCGCATGACCGTCATCGCCGCCCTGACCGAGGCCCTGGGCCCGGCAAAGGTTCTCACCGATGAGGCCAGCCTGGCGGCGCGCCGCCACGACTACTGGATGGTCTCCAACCTGCGCGACCGGTTCGGCGGAGCCGCGCCCAATCCGGCCTGCGTGGTGCGGCCCGTCAGCGTCGCCGACGTCCAGACCGTGGTGCGGATCGCCGCGGCCAGGGGGGCGCCCCTGGTCCCCTTCGGACAGGGCAGCGGCGTGGTGGGCGGGGTGATCGTCGGACCCGAGACCCTCCTGCTGGACATGGGGGCGATGAACGCCACCCGGTCCATCGATCCCCTCAACCTGCTGGCCAGTTTCGACGCCGGCAAGAACGGCATGGCCGCTGAAACCGAGCTGGCGGCCCAGGGCCTGACCGCCGGCCACTGGCCGCAATCCATCGAACTCTCCACGGTCGGGGGCTGGATCGCCACCCGGGCCTCGGGCCAGTTCTCCAGCGCCTACGGCAATATCGAGGACATCGTCTACGCCATCGAGGCGGTCCTGCCCGACGGCTCGCTGGTGACCCTGGGCAAGGGCCCCCGCGCCTCCGCCGGTCCCGACTTGCGGCACGTCATGTTGGGATCGGAAGGCACGCTGGGGGTGATCACCGGGGTGACCCTGTCCCTGCGGCGGGCGCCGGAGCGCCAGGCCTTCACCGCCTTCGCGGCCAAGACCATGTCGCAGGGCTTCGAGTTCCAGCGCGAGATCGTCCAGACGGGCTGGCGGCCGCCGGTGATGCGGCAGTACGACGTCCGCGAGAGCAAGCGGCTGCACGACGAGGCCCGCGACCACACGGTGATCATGGTCCACGAGGGCCCCGCCGCCCTGGTGGCGGCCGAGGTCGCGGCGGTGGGCGCGATGGCCCAGGACTTGGGCCTGGCGCCCCTGCCCGGCAAGATCGTCGAGCACTGGATGGGACACCGCAACCACGTCGCCGGCTGGGACCAGATCCTGGAGCGCAAGATGGTGGCCGACACCGTCGAGATCTCCGCCCCCTGGGACAGGATCGCCGGAATCTACGAGACCGCCGTGGCCGGGGTCAGCGCCATGGAGGGCTGCCGGGCCTCCTCGGCCCACTCCAGCCACGTCTATCGCAGCGGCCTGAACCTCTACTTCACCTTCGCGATCCAGCTGGAGGGCAGCACGGCCATGGAGGGCGCCTATTTCGAGGCCTGGCGGCGGATCCTGCAGGCCACCGCCGACGGCGGCGGCAGCGTCGCCCACCACCATGGCGTCGGCCGCGTGCGGCGGGGGTGGATGACCACCGAGCTGGGCGCGACCGGCGCGGCCCTGCTGCGCACCCTGAAGACGGCGATCGACCCCAGGGGGATCATGAACCCCGGGGTGCTGATTCCCGATGCCTGAGCTGCTGCTGGCCATCGACGCGGGCACCACCAACCTGCGGGTCTGCCTGTTCACCGCCGGCGGCGAGCTGCTGAGCCAGGCCAGCTCGGCGGTGCGCACGCTCTCCCCCGACCCCGGCCGGGTGGAGCAGGACGCCACCGCCATCTGGCGCGGGACCCGCCAGGCCATCTCGCGGGCGCTCTCCGCGGCCGGCCGCACGGCCCATGACCTGGCCGCCATCGGGGTCACCTCCCAGCGCACCAGCGCGGTGATATGGGACCGGATCAGCGGCCGTCCCCTGACCCCCCTGGTGGTCTGGAGCGACCTGCGCGGGGTGGCCCGAGCCCGGGAGCTTCAGGCCCTCGGGGTGGGCCTGGCGCCGCAGCAGGCCGCCGCCAAGCTGGAGGGGATGGTGGCGGGCCTGGCCGACCATCCGCCCGAGCGCCTGGCCTTCGGCAATATCGACTCGTTCCTGATCTGGAAGCTGACCGGCGGGGCGGCCCACGTCACCGACCGCAGCCAGGCCTGGCCCACCGGCTATCTCGACCTCTCGACCCTGGCCTGGAACGCGCGACTGATGGAGCTGCAGGGCCTGGCCCCTTCCCTGTTCCCGACGCTGTGCGACACCTGGGGGCGGCTGGGGACCACGACGCGGGAGGGGCTGGGGGCCGTGGTGCCGATCACCGCAGACATCGCCGACCAGCAGGCTGCCCTCATTGGCCAGGGCTGTGAGACCGCCGGCGCGGCCAAGGTCAGCTACGGAACCTCGGCCACCTTCAACATCGCCACCGGCGCGACCTTCCTCTATCCTGGCCCCAGCACCCCGCCCTTCATCCAGTCCTCCGTGGGCGGCGACACACGGTTCTGCCTGGAGGGGATGGTCTACTCGGCAGGGTCGGCCCTGGACTGGATGCGGGCCCGGTTCAACCTGGGGGATCACCGGCGCTTTGAAGCCCTGGCCGCCGCCACGCCCGACGCCCAAGGGGCCTATTTGCTGCCAGCCTTCCAGGGCCTGGGGGCTCCACATGGTGAGCCGACTCGGCGAGGGGTGATCGGCGGCTTGGACCTGGGGACCCGTGCCGGTCACCTGGCCCGGGCGGCTTTGGAGGGGGTGGCGTTCCGAGTGCGGGAGGTGTCTGACCATGTCGCTGCGGCCACCGACCTGCCAGGTTCAGAGGTTCTGAAGGTGGACGGGGGGCTGAGTGCCAATGAGGTGCTGATGCAGGTCCAGGCCGACCTGCTGGCCCGCCCCATCGCCCGCCACGCCCACCGAGAGGCCACCGCCTGTGGCGCCGCGATCTGCGCCGCGCGGGGGGTGGGGCTGCTGGGGTCCGCCGAAAGCGCCGGCTTTGTGCGCCATGACCGGGTGTTTGAGCCCAGGCTCTCAGTCGACGAGGCCCAGGGTCGGCTGGCGCGGTGGAAGGTCCAGGTTTACGGAACGGCCTGATCAGGGTCCCGCCGATGCAGCCGCGTTGGGCTTGCCAACGGAGAAGCCCCCGGGCACGCTGCCTCGAGATGGTGCCGGTACCGCTGAATCCCGCGCTGGCAGGAGAGCATCGAACATGGCGACCAAGACGGGGTCTGATGAGGCCTTTGGCGGGGTGATCGGACGGACGATCGCAGAGTCCCAGCCTTGGTGGCCACCGGCGAAGGGCCAACCCGGCCGCCCCGACATCGTGCTTGTGGTGCTGGACGACACCGGGTTTGCGCATCTGGGCTGCTATGGGTCGACCCTGAAGACGCCGCATATCGACGCCCTGGCGGCCGGTGGCCTGCGCTATAGTGGCTTCCACACCACGGCCCTGTGCTCCCCGACCCGGGCCTGTATCCTCACCGGGCGCAATCCCCATTCGGTGGGGATGCGCGGCGTGTCCAACTGGGACACCGGCTTCCCGAATATGCGCGGGGCGATCCCCCGTTCCGCAGCCACCGTGGCCCAGGTGCTGAACGAGGACGGCTACGCCACCTTTGCGGTGGGCAAGTGGCATCTGGCGCCGATGGCCGAGTGCTCGGCAGCCGGGCCCTTCCAGAACTGGCCGCTGCAGAAGGGGTTCGACCGCTTCTACGGCTTCATGCAAGGGGAGACCGACCACTTCCACCCGGAACTGACCTGCGACAACCGGATGATCGACGCCCCAGCCACCGCTGAGGACGGCTATCATCTGTCAGAGGATCTGGTGGACCAGGCCGCTGCGATGGTTCGCGACCTGACATCCTTGGTCCCCGAGCGGCCCTATTTCCTCTACCTGCCTTTTGGCGCGATGCACTCGCCCCACCATGCGCCCCAGGCCTATCTGGACCGCTGGCGGGGGGGGTTCGACGAGGGCTGGGATGTGGCCCGCGAGCGCTGGTTCGCCAATCAGAAGGCAATGGGGATTGTGCCAGCCGACACCCTTCTGGCGCCGCACAATCCCGGCGTGAAGCCCTGGGCATCCCTCAGCCCTGACCAACAGACGTTCGCGGCTCGGCTACAAGAGGCCTTTGCCGCCATGCTGGAGCACACCGATGATCAGATCGGTCGCCTGGTGGCTGAGCTCAAGGCCCTGGGGCGATGGGACAACACCCTGCTGATCGTGATGTCCGACAACGGCGCCAGCCAGGAGGGCGGTCCCCTGGGGGTGTTGGACGAGATGCTCTATTTCAACGGCATGCCGCAGGATGTCGGTGCGGCCATCGCGAGGCTGGACGACATTGGCGGCCCCAACAGCCACAGCAATATTCCCTGGGGCTGGGCCCAGGCCGGCAATACGCCGCTGAAATGGTACAAGCAAAACACCCACGGCGGCGGCGTGCGCGACCCCCTGGTAATCCACTGGCCAGGGCGACTGCCCGACCCCGGCGCTGTGCGGGAGCAGTTCTGTCACGCCATCGACATCGCCCCCACCATCCTGGCCGCCGCCGGACTGGAGCCCCCCGAGGTCTGCCAGGGGGTGAGCCAGATGCCCATGCATGGGGTC
Source organism: Phenylobacterium ferrooxidans (assembly GCF_042714595.1). Classification (NCBI taxonomy): domain Bacteria; kingdom Pseudomonadati; phylum Pseudomonadota; class Alphaproteobacteria; order Caulobacterales; family Caulobacteraceae; genus Phenylobacterium; species Phenylobacterium ferrooxidans. The sequence continues at coordinate 10,079 of NZ_JAOTJD010000057.1, forward strand.
AGCCTGGTCCCCAGCTTTGCCCAGGCCGCCGCCATCCTGCCGCGCACGGCCCAGTATTTCGAGATGCTGGGCCATCGCGGCATCTGGAAAGACGGGTGGAAGGCGGTCACCCACCACACCCCCGGCGTCGCATTCGACGCGGACACGTGGGAGCTCTATCATTTGGACACCGATTTCTCGGAGTGCCGCGACCTCGCGCAGGCCGAGCCCGAGCGGCTGAAAGCCCTGATCGACCTTTGGTGGTCGGAGGCCGAGGATCACGGCGCCCTGCCTCTGGACGACCGCAACGGCGCGGCCCTGTTCCGAGCCTCCATGCGGCAGGGGACGCCCAGCGCGCGCAATAGGTTTGTCTATTATCCGCCCCTGTCGCATCTGGTGGCCGATTCCTGCCCGCCGGTGGCCCGAGGGTGGAAGACCGTCATCGACCTGACCCATCCCACCACCGGCGGCGACGGGGCCTTGGTGGCGCGCGGCAGCATCAACAGCGGCTTTGCCCTATACATCCAGGGGGGCAAGCTGGTGTTCGACTATAACATGTTCCACGAGCACACCCGCATCGCCACCACCCTGCCGGTGCCGCCCGGCCCCCATGTCCTGACCCTGGAGGTGGTGCGAACCCCAGAGGGCGGGGGCGATGTCACCCTGGCCATCGACGGCGTCACTGCCGCCACCGGCCTCGTGCCGCGGCTGCTGCTGATGCTGTCGAGCCTGGGGATGGATATTGGCCGCTCGATGGCGCCGGTGAGCGAAGACTATCACGCGCCCTTCGCCTATGGCGGTTCCATCGCCAAGGTGGTCTTCGAACTGCCGGCACGTCGCGAACGGGGCGAGGTGGGTGCCGAGGTTCGGGCGGAGATGAGCCGGCAATAGGCGCAGGGGTCCGACAATTCGACTCAAGGGGTCATCCTTTTGTAGTCCTGGCGCGTACCTCTGACTGATCCCTTGACTGGAGCCGCCGCCATGCGCCTGTCCCGACTTGGCCTGACCGCCGCCATCGCCATGGCCTTCGGCGCGCCAGCCCTGGCCCAGAGCCGCCCGACTACGCCGCCCACGGCGGGGCCGCTGAACCCCGACACGTTTTATCGCGGCACCTGGTACGAGCAGGCGCGCACCCCCACCAGCCTCACGCGCGGCTGCGAGTACGCCACCACCGAGCATGGCCGCGACACCCAGGGCCGGATCACGGTGCGCGACGCCTGCCGGCAGGACGGACCCCAGGGCCGCGAGCGGGCCCTGTCGGGAATCGGCACGATCCGCGACCCCGGCCAGAATGCGGTGCTGGACGTCCGCTACCGCTTTGGCCCGTTCCGCCCGTCGCGCGAGTATCGGGTGATCGCCGCCGGGGCGCAGGGCGAGTGGTTCGTCTCGTCGGAGCCCAAGTTCGACAAGGTCTATGTCTTCACCCGGGCCGTCGCCCCGCCTCGGTCCGAGGTCGAGGCCCTGATCGGCCGCGTGCGCGACCTGGGCTATGGCGGCGAGATCGAGGTCCTGGCCACCCCGGGGCGCGACTGACCCTCTGGCGGAATAGGCCGCCTCACGTCCGCGTCGCGAACTCGGAGTCGCCCGTCGTCGCCACCACCTGGTCATCGAAGGAGGCGTGCGCCGAGGTGTAGAGGTGCGAGTACAGCCCGCCGGTCTTCATCAGGACGTCGTGGCTGCCCTGCTCCAGGATGCGGCCCTGCTGCAGCACCACGATGCGGTCGGCGTCGCGGATGGTGGCCAGGCGGTGGGCGATGACCATGCAGGTGCGGCCGGCGAACAGCACCTTCAGCGCCTTCTGGATCGCCTGCTCGGTGAAGGAGTCGATATTGGCCGTGGCCTCGTCGAGGATCAGGATCTGCGGGTTGGCCACCAGGGCGCGGGCGAAGCTGATGAGCTGGCGCTGACCCATGGAGATGTTTCGCCCGCGCTGGCCCAGCTGGGTGTCGTAGCCGTCCGGCAGCCGCATGATGAAATCGTGGGCGCTGACCGACTTGGCCGCCGCGATGACGTCGTCCTTGGTGGCGCTCAGCGTGTTGTAGCGGATGTTCTGCTCGATGGTGCCGGTGAACAGGAAGGGCTCCTGCAGCACCATGCCGATATTGGCCCCAAGCGAATCCAGGGTGACATCGCGCACGTCGTGGCCGCCCACCAGGACCTGACCCTGATCGACTTCATAGAAGCGGTGAGCCAGCGCGATGATGCTGGTCTTGCCCGAGCCGGTGGGACCCACAAGGGCCACGACCTCCTTGGGCCGCACCATCAGGCTGATGTCGTGCAGGACCGGGCGCTTGGGATCGTAGCCGAAGGTCACGTTGCGGAATTCCACCGTGGCCGGCACGTCCTTCAGCTCGATGGCGCCTGGCTTGTCGGCGATGGTGACGGGGACGTCGATCACCTCGAAGATCCGGTGCCCCGCGGCCATCGCCCTCTGCATGATTGTGTACTGCATGGACAACATGCGGACCGGCTCGAAGAACCGCTGCACATAGAGGATGAAGGTCACCATCACGCCGACGTTGAGCGTGCCGCCCAGCACCGCGTTACCGCCAACGATGATGACGATGGCCATGGCCAGGCCGGTCAGCACGTCCACGGTGGGGACCATGATCTGGGTCATCCAGGAGGCGCCCACCTGGGCGGTGAAGTTCTCCTGGGCCTTCTCCTTGTAGAGCTCGAAGTTCAGTTGCTCGCGGCGGCTCTCCTGGACGGTGCGGATGCCGTTGATGTTCTCCGCCAGGGCCGAGTTGGCGGTGGAGGAGGCGTCGCGGGCGAGGCGGAAGCTTCTTTTCGAGAAGGGCAGCCAGACCGCGCGAATGGCGATCAGGGCCGGCAGGACCGTCAGGGTCAGCAGGCCGAGCTTCAGGTCGGTCATCAGCAGCACGACGGTGATGCCCACCAGCATCACGAAGTCGCCGATGGCGCCGTTCATGTTTTCCAGGAACTCCTGGAGGGCGTTCACGTCGCCTTGCAGGCGGGCCATGATCCGGCCGACGTGGGTCTTGTCCATGAAGGACAGGGACACGTCCTGGAAGTGGGCGAACATCTTGCGGCGGATGTCGAAGATCACCCGCTGCGCCAGGCGCGACGACAGCCATTCGCCGATGAAGAAGAAGGTGGCGTAGGCCGCGGCCACCGCGGCGAAGACGATGAGGGTCCGGTCCAGCAGAGGCCCGTCCTTGGCCACCGCCGCATTGACCGCGGCGCCGATCATGGCCGGGACCGCCACCTGGGTGGCCGCCGAGATCAGCACCGCCACCTGGGCGATGACCAGGGAGCGCTTGTGGGGGCCCAGGAAGGCCAGGAACCGACGCGCGACATTGATGTCGAAGGTCCCGAAGACGTCGTCGCCCTCGGAGGAGCCCAGGGAGGCCCGCGGCGTGCTGCGCTTGGGCGCGGCGTTGGCGGTGGTGTCGGTCACGCGGGCGCCCCTTCCAAGGTCACGTCGTCCAGGGTCGCCGAGGCGTCCGAGCGCGACTGCAGTTCATAGAGGTCGGCATAGACCCCGCCGGCCTTGAGCAGCTGCGCGTGCGTCCCACGCTCCACCACCACCCCGTCATCGAGCACGATGATCTGGTCGGCGTGCATCAGGGACGACAGCCTGTGGGCGATGATGATGGTGGCCTTGGTCCGGGTGGCCTCGGCCAGGGCGTCGCGCACCCGCCGCTCGGTCACCGCGTCGATGGCGGCGGTGGAGTCATCGAAGATCATGACGCCAGGACCGGGCACCACGCCGCGAGCGATGCTCATCCGCTGGCGCTGGCCGCCGGACAGGGCCACGCCGCGTTCGCCGACCCGGGTCTCGTAGTCGGCGGGCAGGCCCACGATGTGCTCGTGGATCTGGGCGGTCTTGGCGGCGCCGACGATGCGCTCCTCCTCGGCCCAGGGATCGGCGTAGGCCACGTTGTGGCCGATGGAGCTGTCGAACAGGAAGGCTTCCTGCTGAACCAGGCCGACATATTCGCGCAAGCTGGGCAGGGTCACGTCGCGGATGTCGACACCGTCGATGGTGATGGCGCCGCCTGTGACGTCGTAGAAGCGGGGGATCAGGTTGGCGATGGTGGACTTGCCCGAGCCGGGCGGGCCGACGATGCCCAGGGTCTGGCCAGGGCCGACCTCGAAGTCGATGCCGGTGAGCACCTGTTTGCCGGGGACGTAGCCGAAATCGACGCTCTCGAAGCGCAGCACGCCCTTGGATGGCGCCAGGGGCTTGGCGCCCGGCGCATCGGCGATCTCCGGCTCCAGGTCCAGCACCTCGAAGACGCGGGCGCCGGAGGACGTGGCCCGCGCCGCGGCATTGAAGATCATGGCGATCTGGCGGATCGGGCCCTGCAGCAGGGTCATGTAGGTGAGGTAGGCGGTGAGGGTGCCGACGCTCATCGTGCCGGCCGCCACCTTGTGGCCGCCATACCAGAGGACGCCAGCCATGGAGGCGTTGAAGGTCACCTGCATCACCGCCACGCCCCGGAAGCGCAGGGTGATGCGCTTGTAGGAATAGGCCAGAGCGTCCACCGAGGCCTGGTCGAACTTGGCCATCTCGAAGACCTTGCCGGCGAAGGCGCGGACCACGCGAATGCCCTGGAGGTTCTCCTCCATGGTCAGGGTCAACTGCGCCATCAGCTCCTGGAACCGCAGCCAGGTCACCCGCAGCAGGAAGCCCATGCGGCCGAGCGCCAGGGCCGAGAAGGGCACGAAGGCCAGGCCGATCAGGCCGAGCGTCTGGTCGATGGCCAGCATCTGCCAGGAGGCGAACACCAGCAGCAGGGTCAAGGTGAGGATCGGCATCAGGCCGCCCTGGATGAAGACCCGGGCCCCCTCCAGGTCGAGCATGCCGCGGGTGACCAGATCGCCCGAGTGGATGCGATCGTGGAAGCCGAAGGACAGGCGCTGGAGCTGCTGGAAGAACTGGAGACGCAGGTCGTGGCCGACCTTCTGGCTGACCAGTTCGCCCAGATAGCCCGACCACATGGTCATGGCGCCACGCAGAATGGTGGCGCCGATCACCAGCCCGGCGGTGATCAACAGGGCCTCGCGGGCCTGGTCGGCCTGGGTGGCGCCTTGCAGCAGCAGGCCATGCGCCTGGTCCACGGCGCGGCCCAGCAGGCTCGGCAGGGCCAGGCTGGCGAGCGCCGCGCCCAGCGAGGCGGCCATCGCCAGGGCCACCAGCCACGGGTAGTTAAAAGCCAGACCAACGATCCGCTGCAATACGCGGGGCATGGTCTTCACATCGACTTGGATTGGCTCGGAATCAGCCGAGGCCGCACCCCGCCGGGAGGGGTGTGAATCACTCATCTCAAATTTCCATCGTCTAGTATGGAAACATTCTGAGGCGCCCGCCCTAGGCGCGCCAGACCTGTTTTGACGCAGGTGGCGAATAGGCGGGGAAGGTTGCGGTGATGTGTCTGCGCCGGGATTTGGCGAGGCGAGAACACTTTCCTCCCCTGTTTGCGGGGGAGGAAGAGAGTCTAGGCGGCGCTGACCTGGGCCGCCGGAACCACAGTCACAGGCGCACCCGGGGCCTTCGGACGGGGGCGGAGCTTTTCGCCCTTGCGCCAGATCTTCAGAGCCTCCCAGTGGATGGCGGCCATGACGCCGAGCGTCATCAGGGGGTGGCTGAGCCAGGCTTTCCAGATCGCGGCGTCGGTGAGCTCGGCGCGCTGTCCGGCGAAGTTGGCGGCCAGCAGGCGGCCCTCGGCGTCGTGCACATCGACGGTGATGGAGACCTCCTGGCCCGGAGGGGCGATGCGGAAGGCGTAGGCCAGGTTCATGTCCATGAAGGGCGAGACATAGAAGGTCTTGGGCGCCTGCTGCTCGATGACGCCTGCCCCATGGGCGGGGATCAGGTAGCTGTGGCGTTCGCCGAAGGTGTTGCTGACCTCGTAGAGGATGGCCGACAGGGCGCCGTCGTGGCGGTGGCAGAAATAGACGCTGAGGGGGTTGAACACGCCCCCCAGGATGCGCGGCATGCAGAGCAGACGGACCGGCCCGCCGGACGGGATGCCGGCGGCGGCGAGGTGGGCCTCGACCTGGGTCTTGAGCGGGGTGGCCGAGCCGTCCAGGTGATCGCGCTGCGAAAAACTGGTGAGCCGGAAGCGGTCCTGCCCGAAGGCTTTCAGCCGGGCGTCCAGGGCCGGAAGCTCGTCCAGATCCAGCAGCAGCATGAAGATGGCGTACCGCAGGCGGTGGACGCGCGGGCGGAACCGGGTGTGGGTGGTGACTCCGGAATAGAGGCCGGAGGCGAACATGGTCAGGCGGCCTGCACGGCGGGCGCGGGAACGCCGCCGTCCAGATGGATGCGGCCGGACTCGTTCTCCACCGTCCAGGGGCGGCGGACCCCGCCCAGTTCCTCGGCGACCGCCAGGCCCGATTGCAGGGCGTCCTCATGGAAGCCATGGCCGAGATAGGAGCCGCAGAACCAGGTGCGGCGCACACCCTGCAGCGACCAGATCTCGCGCTGGGCGGCGATGGCCCCGGCGTCGAACAGAGGATGCTCGTAGACGTCGGTGTGAACGACGGCCTCGGGCGCGATCTCCTTCGTGGGGTTGAGGGTCACGAAGTAGTCCGTGGCGGTTTTCAGCCCCTGCAGCCGGGTCATCCAGTAGGTGACGCAGCCCTCGCCAGGCGCCGAGCGCTTGCCGATGTGGTTCCAGCTGGTCCAGGCGCTGCGGCGCCTGGGCATCAGGGCGGGGTCGGTGTGCAGGACGGTCAGGTTGCGGCTGTACTTGAAGGCCGACAGCAGGCGCTGCTCCTCCGGCGTGGCGTCATCCAGCAGGCGCAGAGCATGGTCGCCGTGGGTGGCGATCACCACCTGGTCGAAGCGTTCGGCGTGGCCGTGCGCGTCGCGCAGTTCGACGCCGAGAGCGTCACGGCGGATGGAGACGATCCGGGCGCTCGACCGGACCTCGCCCCGGAAGGCCGCCGACAGCTTCGAGACGTAGGCGCGGCTGCCGCCCGTGACCGTGCGCCAGGCGCCCCGGCCGAAGATCGTCATCATGCCGTGGTTCTGGAAGAAGCGGATCAGGGCGGCGGCCGGGTAGTCGCGGATGGCGGTGAGCGGCGTGGACCAGATGGCGGCGGCCTGGGGGATCAGGTGATCGTCGCGGAACGCCTGGCAGTAGCCCTTCTGCGACAGATAGTCGTCCAGGGAGGTCAGCGGCGCCTCGAGGCTGGCGAGGTCCCTGGGGCCATGGCGGTAGAAGCGGTTGACGTCCCGCGGCATGCCCCAGAACCGCGCGCTGAACAGGTTGCGCTTCTGAGCGAAGATCGCGCCGCTGGAATACTCGAAGGCGCCGTCGTCGAGGGAGACGCTCAGCGCCATGTCGGCCGGCTGGCTGGCGACGCCCAGGTGATCCAGCAGGGCGCTGAAATTGGGGTAGTTCGGCGGATTATAGACTATGAAGCCGGTGTCCACCGGGGTCGCCCCTTCGGCCTCGCGCACCTCGACCGTATTGGCGTGGCCGCCCAGGCGGCTGTCGGCCTCGAACAGGGTCACCGCATGTTTGGTCCCCAGCATCCAGGCGGCGGAAAGGCCGGCGATACCACCGCCGACGACGGCGATACGGAGCGGTTTGTCGGGGCATTGCGGCGTCACGGAACCTCCTGGGGCTGGGATGGTGGAGTTACGCAACGCCACTGTCTCCGGATGCAAACGCCGCATCCGCGGCCAAGCTGCATCCGTATGGCTCCTGAAGGCTTCTTTCCGGGAGCCAGCAGAGGGCCGCCCATGAGTCTCGTCGCCAGCACCATCAACGCCTTCGAGGGCGCGCCGCTCCCCGACCTGGTGCGCCGCGCCGCGGTGGACTTCCTGGTGGCCAATGCGCGCCGCAACCTGGCGGGCGCCCCGGCCGACGCCGAAGCGACGTTCGCTCTGGAGATGGCCCAGCGGCCGATCGCCGAGCACACCGGAGAAGCCAACGACCAGCACTATGAGCTGCCGGCCGCCTTCTTTGAAGCCGTGCTGGGGCCCCAGCTGAAGTATTCCTGCTGCCTCTATGGCGACGGCGCCGCCACCCTGGAACAGGCGGAGGAAAAGGCGCTGGCCCAGACCGCCGCCCACGCCGACCTGAGGGATGGCCAACACATCCTCGAACTCGGCTGCGGCTGGGGGTCCTTGTCGCTGTGGATGGCCCGGAACCTGCCCGGAGCGCGGGTCACCAGCGTTTCCAACTCCAAGAGCCAGGGCGAATTCATCCGCCGGCGAGCCGCGGCCCAGGGCCTGACCAACCTCACCGTCATCACCGCCGACATGAACGACTTCGCGGCCACGCAGGGCGCTTTCGACCGCATCGTCTCGGTGGAGATGTTCGAGCACATGGCCAACTGGCGCGGGCTGCTGACCCGGGCGAAGGGTTGGCTGAAGCCGGACGGGGCGATGTTCATCCACGTCTTCACCCACAGGACCACGCCCTACCGGTTCCATGTCAATGACGAGGCCGACTGGATCGGCCAGCACTTCTTCACCGGCGGCGTCATGCCCAGCCACGACCTGATGCGGCAGTTCCCCGACCTGTTCACCGTCGAGGCCGACTGGCGCTGGAGCGGCGCTCACTACGAGACCACCGCCAACCAGTGGCTGGAGAACTACGACCGCAACGCCGCCGTGATCCGGCCGGTCCTGCGGGAGGTCTATGGCGACCAGGCGGTGCTGTGGCGGAGACGCTGGCGGCTGTTCTTCCTGGCCACCGCCGGCCTGTTCGGACATCGCGGCGGCGCGGAATGGGGCGTCAGCCACTATCGCCTGCGGCCGGCCTGAGGGAGCACCAGATGCTGAAATACGTCATCGCCTACCTGGCCACGGGCCTGGTTTTCGCCTTGGTGGACGCCGTATGGCTGACCTGGAGCAATGAGCGGCTCTACCGGCCGACCCTCAATCCGGTCCTGGCCGACGAGGTCAATCTGAAGGCCGCGGCGGTCTTCTACGTCGTCTACATCCTGGGGATCATGGCCCTGGTCGTCTCGCCGGCCACCTCGTGGACCAAGGCGATGACCACGGGGGCTATCCTGGGGGCGGTCTGCTACGCCACCTACGATCTCACCAACCAGGCGACCCTGAAGGTCTGGTCCACCAAGATCACCCTGGCCGACATCACCTGGGGCGCCTTCGTCACCGCCCTGGCCGCGACGGCCGGCTACCTTGCCCTGCGCTGGGCGCGCGCGAAGTTCGGTTAGACCCTTTCCGGGTCAGGTTGAATCAACCTGACCGGACAAAAAGGGGTCTATCTCCTTGAAGTTAGAGCATGTCCGGGCGGCGAACCGGTTCCCACTTGCGCCTGACATGCTCTAGGCGGAGAGACTCTCGAGCACGGCCCGCAGCTTGCTGGCCAGTTCGTGGTCCTCGAAGGGCTTCTGGATGACGCCCGCGTCCCCGGCATGGGCCAGGGCCCCGACGTCGGCATAGCCGGTGACGAAGACGATCGGCAGGTGCGGCCGCCGAGCGTTGCCGCTCACGGCTGACAGCACATAACAGCCAAGTTCATTTTGGGCTCCCCGAGGCGGCGCCAACGAAGTTTCAGGGCTCAGGTTCCCGATCCGATCGCCGTCCGGATTTCCGGGGCGTTGTCGAGCGCCCCGAGCCGTGTGATGGTAGGTTTCCGGGACGGAACGGCAGGCCACGGGCATATTGCGCCCGCGACCGCCGAGCGACCTCCGCGCCGGAACCTACAAAATTGATTGCACCGCGTGAAAGCCGCTGCCGGCCACCGGGCGACGGGAGGAATTTGAATGCAAGAATTTAAGACGCCAGAAGAATTTAACGCGGCTCTGGACGAATCGGCCAACCACGGGATGACCGTGGCCTTCTGGGCCGACCAGGCGCCGGACCGCACCGCCGTGGTGGACCCCTCCGGACGCGAAAAGACCTTCGCCGAGGTCAACGCCAACGCCAACAAGCTGGTGCGCGCCCTGCGCAAGGCGGGCCTGAAGGCCGGCGACAGCCTGGCCCTGCTCTGTTCCAACCGCGCCGAGTTCATCGAGACCCTGGCGGCCACCCAGCGCAGCGGACTGCGCATCACTCCGGTGAACTGGCACCTGACGGTCGACGAGATCGCCTACATCATCAAGGATTGCGAAGCCAAGGCCCTGGTGGCTGAGGCCCGCGTGGCCGCCGCCGCCCCGGCCGCCGCCGAGTGCCCCGACCTGCTGATCAAGCTGTCGGTGGGCGGCGATATCGAGGGCTTCCTCAACTACGAGACCACCCTGGCGGCCGAGGACGGCTCGGACATCCCCGACCCCGTGCGCGGCGGCCAGATGATGTACACCTCCGGCACCACCGGGCGGCCCAAGGGCGTGCACCGCGCCAACGCCCCGGTGATCCCGCCGAGCATGCTGGCCCTGCGCGGCTACGATCCCAAGACCTCGGTGCAGATGTGCGCCGGCCCGGCCTATCACGCCGCGCCCCTGGCCTTCGACGTCAACGCCTCGATGAACGCCGGCGTGCCGCTGCACTTCATCGACAAGTGGGATTCCGAGCACGTCCTGAAGACCATCTCGGAGAAGAAGGTCACCCACTTCCACCTGGTGCCGATCATGTTCCAGCGGCTGCTGTCCCTGCCGCCGGAGGTGAAGGCCAACTATCCCATCGACCACGTGGAATACATCGTCCACGGCGCGGCGCCCTGCCCGCCCGAGGTCAAGCACGCCATGATCGAGTGGTTCGGCCCGGTGCTGAGCGAGTACTATGCCGGCTCCGAAGGCGGGGCGGGCTTCACCATCACCGCCGAAGAGTGGCTGAAGAAGCCCGGCAGCGTCGGCAAGCGCCCGCAGATGCTGCAGGTCCGCATCCTCGACGAGGAAGGCAATGAGCTGCCCCCCGGCGTGCCCGGCGGCATCTATCACCAGCTGCCGCCCGGCGGCGGCTTCACCTATTACAAGGACGAGGCCAAGACCAACGCCAACCGGCGCGACGGCTTCTTCACCATGGGCGACGTCGGCTATTTCGACGAGGACGACTACCTGTTCCTCACCGGCCGCAACGCCGAGACCATCATCTCCGGCGGGGTGAACATCTACCCGCAGGAAATCGACAACGAGCTGATCAAGCACCCGGCCGTGGCCGACAGCGCCACCGTCGGCATCCCGCACGACGAATGGGGCGAACAGGTCCGCGCCGTGATCATGCTGAAGCCCGGCTACGAGCCCTCCGACCAGCTGGCCCAGGAGATCCTGGGCTTCGGACGTCAGACCCTGGCGGCCTACAAGGTGCCGCGCGGCCTGGACTTCGTCACCGAGCTGCCGCGTTCCGAGGCCGGCAAGATCCAGCGCAACAAGGTCCGCGCCCCCTACTGGGAAGGCCGCGCCCGGCAGATCTAGGGCTTGTAGATGCTCCCCTCCTGGGGGAGCTGTCAGCGAAGCTGACTGAGGGGGACTTTGACTCTGGCTTTTGGGGTCGAAGGTGTCGCCTACGGCGATCCCCCTCCGTCACCCGCCTTTGGCGGTCGCCACCTCCCCCACATCGCGCTACGCGCTGGGGGAGGATCTGGCCTTCCTCGCAACTTTTCGAAAACAAGCGTGTGTGGCTTGGCTAGACTCGCCGTGTCATGAAGCGCGCCGCTTCGTGACCCGGGACTGATCCGTCATGCCGATTCCGTTCATCGACCTCCAGGCCCAGCGGGTCCGCCTCGGCCAGCCCCTGGAGGACGCGATCCTCAAGGTGGTGCGCTCGGGCGCCTACATCATGGGCCCCGAGATCGCCCAGGTCGAAAAGGAGCTCGGCGCGTTCGGCCAGGCGCCCTTCGTCCTGTCCTGCGGGTCAGGCACCGAGGCGATCCAGCTGCCGTTGATGGCCTGGGAGATCGGTCCCGGCGACGCGGTCTTCTGCCCCTCCTTCACCTTCGCGGCCACCGCAGAGGTCATGCCCCTGGTGGGCGCCTCGCCGGTGTTCGTCGATGTCCTGCCCGACACCTACAACCTTGATCCGGTGAAGCTGGACGCGGCCATCGAGGCCATCAAGGCTGAAGGCAAGCTGACGCCGCGCGCGGTGATCGCGGTGGACCTGTTTGGTCAGCCCGCCGACTACCCCGCCATTTCGGCGGTGGCCAGGAAGCACGGCCTGAAGCTGATCGCCGACTCCGCCCAGGGCTTTGGCTGCACGCTCAATGGCCAGCACCCGATCGCCTGGGCCGACGTCACCACCACCAGCTTCTTCCCGGCCAAGCCCCTGGGCTGCTACGGCGATGGCGGGGCGGTGCTGTGCAAGGACGAGCGCCTGCACGACCTGCTGGTCTCGCTGCGGGTCCATGGCCAGGCGGTGAAGTCAGACATCGCCGGCAAGACCTTCGATCATGACCCCAAGTACCTGAACATGCGCATCGGCATGAACAGCCGCATGGACACCCTGCAGGCCGCCGTCCTGCTGCAGAAGCTGACCATCTTCGAGGACGAGATCGCCGCCCGCAACGTGGTGGCCGACCGCTATGCGGCGGGCCTCGGCGACGTGGTCCGCACGCCGCGGGTGATCGCGGGCGGGATCAGCGTCTGGGCGCAGTACACCATCGAGACCGACGACCGGGACGGCCTGGTGGCCCACCTGAAGGCCGCCGAAATTCCCAGCGCCGTCTACTATCCGATCCCGATCCACCGGCAGCAGATCTATTCCCGCTACCCCGCGCCCGGCGGTCTGCCGGTCACCGACGCGGCGGCGGAAAAGGTGATGAGCCTGCCGATGCACCCCTATCTGACCCCCGACCACCAGGACCAGGTGATCGCGGCGATCCGGGCGTTCGTGAAGCGGAACGGCTGACCTGATTCCTTCTCCCCTTGCGGGGTCGAGAGCGGCAGTTCGCCAAATCGTTGGCGACCTGCATAGCCGGGCCTAGAGCGGGCCGCGTTTTGACGGAATCGGGATTCCCAAATCAGGGCTGATCTGATTCATCCTCTCTGCTGGAGG
>NZ_JAOTJD010000058.1:0-21238 GCF_042714595.1 Phenylobacterium ferrooxidans
CGTGGGCAGCCTGGTGGGCGGCGGCGGGCAAGTCGCCGCGGCCCGCGCCGCGTCCGGCGCCATCAATTCCGGCGGTTCAAGTGGGGGTGGCCCGTCGAGCGGCGGGGGTTCTCCATCAGGATCCGGCCCGGGTCCATCGTCCCCCAGATCGCCAGCCTCCCCGGACGCCTCAGCCAGTCGCGCGGCCGGTGGCGGCGGTTCGCCCAAAGGCGCGCCGCCTCCGGAGCCGGCGCCGAGCAAGCCCGCCCCCCCGCCTTCCCCTGGCGGCGCCTCCCTCGTGGCCCGCGCCGAAGCCCGTCGCGGCGATGGCCTTGGCGGCATGGCGCGCAACTCCGCGGCAGCAGCCACCGCGGGCGACAGCCAGGGCCCCGGAATGTCCGCCACGGCGACCCGCCGCGATCCCGAGCCGGAGGCTTAACCCCAGTGAGAAGAGCGTAGATGAACCCCTTCAAACGCCCCAACGATCGATATGGCAGCTCGGCTCCGGTCGAGAGCCCCTACCTGCGGGCCTCCAGGGAATGGGACAACCGGATCGGCTCCGCCGTCGTCCAGGCCAAGAACTGGCGCATGGCTGCTTTCGGCTGCATGGGACTGGCTGCGCTGGCGCTGGGCGGCTTCATCTATGAAGCCAGCAACACCAACATCGCCACCTACGTCGTGCCGATCGACAAATACGCCCGGCCCGGGCGCATCGAGCTGGCCGGCCGGATCTACCAGCCGACGACGGCGGAGATCGGCTACTTCCTGGCCGACTGGGTGCGGCGCACCCGTTCCAAAAGCATCGATCCCATCGTCATCCGGGACAACTGGACCGGCGCCTATCACTTCGTCGCCGGCCCGGCGATCGGCCAGCTCAACAGCTATGCCAAGGCCAACGATCCGTTCGCCAACGTGGGCGCCCAGGCGATCAATGTGGAGATCGTTTCGGTGCTTGCCCGCAGTCCAAGCACCTACCAGGTGCAGTGGCGCGAGACGCAGTTCAACGCCGGGACCTCCGGCGTCACCGAGAACTGGACCGGACTTTTCACCGCCAAGATCAACCCCCCGAAGAACGAGGCCGAGCTGCGCGCCAACCCGCTGGGCATCTTCATCACCGCATTTCAGTGGAGTCGCGAGCTATGAGCGCCATGAGAGATAGATCCCTCCGCGCCTGGAGCGTGCCCGGTCGGATAGGCGGCCTGGTGATCGTCCTGGCGATGGCCGGCGGCGGGGCGGTCCTGGCGCAGGCTGCGGCGCCGCAGTCGGTGACGGTCCGCTCGGTCATCCCGGCGCCCGCCTCACGCTCGGCGCCAGCCAGCGCGGTCACCACGACGACGACCACGAGCGTCGCGCCGGTCGCCAAGGCGGCGGCGGTCAGGCGGCCCGTTCGGCGCTCGGCGCCGCGGACCTACGCCCGGCCGGGCCCGCTCCGCACCGTGCAATCGGCCAACAGCAGCGCACGCGACTATCCGACGTCCGGCGCCTACATCAATTCGGCGCTCTATTACGACTTCGATCCGGGCCGGCTCTACACCGTCCACGCCAGTCCGCACTTCCTCACCGCCATCACGCTGCGGCCGGGCGAGAAGCTGATCTCGAAGGCCGCCGGCGACACCATTCGATGGGTGCTCGGCGAAACCGTACAGGGCGCGGGCGCGTCGCAGCAGGTCATCGTGATGGTCAAACCCATTCGTGGGAATCTGCGGACCAACATCATCCTGACCACGGACCAGCGGACCTACCTCCTGGACGCCCGCAGCTACGAGGGCGACACCTATACCAGCGTGATCAGCTGGAATTACCCGCAGGAGCAGATGCGCGACACCCAGGCGGCCCGCGCCGCTGAAGCCCAGTCGGTCGTGGCCTCGGGGCTGGCCATCGACCGCTTACATTTCGGCTACGACATTAGGACAATCCACTCGCGCAAGCCCAGCTGGCAGCCGATCCGGGTGTTTGACGACGGCTTGAAAACCTACATCCAGTTCCCGACCAACATGGCCGCGTTTCAAGCCCCGCCGCTGTTCCTGATCGGGCCGAACAAGCAGGTTCAGCTGGTCAACTACCGTTACCTGGGCGGCTACTACATCGTCGACCGGCTGATCGACGTTGCCGAGCTGCGGCTTGGAGAGAAGAAGCAGACGGTTGTGCGGATCACCCGCTCCCGGGATCGGGGGTGATCGATGAGCCACCTTCCCCCAGATCCGCCGCTCGATGGGCGACCGCCCTACGAGCCTGAACGCAAGGCCAGTTCGGCGAGCGTGCTGAGCGCGCCCCGGGTCCCAGTCACCCGCTGGAACCGCAAATATCTGATGGCGGGGGCCGCCGTCTTGGCCAGCATCGTGGCCGGCGGGTTCTACCTGGGCTTTGGCGGGGCGCACGCCTCCAAGGGCCGGCCCGACGACTCGCAGAACGCCGCCGACACATCGAGCCCGCAGACGCCGGAAATCGCCACCCGCTACGCGGCTGGCTACGCCGATCCGGCGGTGCGGCCCGGGACGACCAGCTTGCCGCCACCGGACGCGCTTGCGGCCCCTGTCGGGACGCCGCCGGCCGCTGGCCAGCCCGGGCAACCGGCGCCGGTGGATCCCGCCGTTCAGGCGGCGCGCGAGCAGGCGCTGGCCGCCCGCGCGGCCAGCCCGTTCTTCGGCGGCGCCCAGGCTCAGCCGCAGGCCGCCTCGCAGACTCCCGATCCGGCGCCGATGCTGGCTGCAGCGCTGGCGCCTGGCTTCGGCACGTTGCCCGCGCCGGCCGCCGGCGACGTGCAGCCGGCCAATGGGCAGGCCGGCAAGCGCCAGTTCGCGGCCGGCGCCAGGGTCGATGACTATCTGACCAACCCTCTGCAGGCGCCGATCAGTCCTTGGGAGGTCAAGGCCGGCACCATCATCTCGGCCGCCCTGATCACGGCGATCAACTCCGATCTGCCGGGCCAGGTGATCGCCCAGGTCACCGAGCCGGTCTACGACCACAGAACCGGCGCCACGGTGCTCATCCCGCAGGGCTCGCGGCTGATCGGCCAATACGACAGCCAGGTCGCCTACGGCCAAAGCCGCGCGCTGATCGCCTGGAACCGGGTGATCATGCCCGATGGCCGTTCGATCAACATCGGCTCGATGGCCGGTGCCGACCTATCCGGCGCGGCCGGGCTGCAGGACAAGACCGATGGTCACTTCTGGCAACTGGCGCGCGGCATCGCGCTCTCGACGGTGTTCTCCGTCGGCGCGGCGGCGGCGCAAGACGCCGGAACCCGCAGTTCCGGCGGGCTGGTGATCAACAGCGCCGGCAGCGGGATTTCCACCTCCGCCCAGCAGGTTGGCCAGCAGGTCACCGCTCGCGACCTCAACCGGCAGGCCACCTTGCGGATCCGGGCCGGTTGGCCGCTGCGGGTCATCGTCAACAAAGACATGATCCTGGCCCCCTACCCCTAAGCGAGGCGCCATGACCGCCACCACAGAGAAGCTGGGACTGTTCCTGCCCCAGGGTCTGCACGAGCAGATGGTCCAGGCCGCCGCCGAGCGGCTGAGCGGGCGCAAGACCCCGCGAGGCGGCGTTCGGCTGGTCTACGAGCAGGCGTTCAACGACCTGCTGGAAGCCTTGGACGCCGGCCAACTCGTCGCCTTTCCCGCCGTGCGCGGGCCCAAGCATCGGATTTCGGTGCGGGTCTCCGGTCTGCTCTGCGCCCGCATCCGCGGCCGTCTCGATCCCCTCAACCTGAAGCTCACCGACTTCGCCAGCACGGCGATCGCCGGTTTCCTCCATCCCCCAGAAGGAGCCTGACGTGGCCCGTGAAACCAAGACGACCCTCGCCCTGCCGAAAATCGATCTCGAGGAGAAGGCGCTCGATGTGCGGCTGCGCCTGAAAGGCAAGGCCGCCGTCGATCTGGCGGACTACCAGCGCGCCTATGCCGAGACCAACGGCCATGCCGTCGAGCTCGATCGCCTGGCCGCCCACATCCTCGCGGCCTTCATCGATGCCGATCGGGGCTTTCAGGCCTGGCGTCGATCCAATCCCGCGTCCGGCGCGCAGTCCTGAGGTCAATATGACTCAGCGGAACGGTCGATTCCCGATTCTGGGCAAGACCAGAGAATTCCCCGGCAGGGGCTATTTCGTCAGTTCCGGCACCTGCGGAGGCCTATGGCGCGAGGCAGACTCAACCCACCCTTCACCTAGTCGAATCGCGTGTGCAGCGCGTGGGGCGGCGTGCCTTGGAGAGACCGATGACCTAGCGAGATGAAGCCTAAAACGGCGAAAGCCCCCGACTGCAATCGAGGGCTCTCGTGAAATTCGATCAAGCTGCTTCTGGGCGGCGTTTGATGGGGACAGGCTAGGCGTTTCGTTTTTGGCGTCAAGACCCCAAACGCTTCCTTGCGGCCGTCGAACAGCACACGCCGGCGCGGGCTTCGTCCTTGAGAAGGACGACCACCATGCCCTCCCCTTGACTGACCGATCCGGGCATCGAGCGCCCGTGCCCCCTCACCGAGGCCCTGCCTCAGCGTGATCGCCCGGCTTTGGCCGGGCTCAACCAGGATCTGAACCGTGACCTAAGACGAGACCCTAAAACGGCGAGAGCCCCCAGTTGGCGCTGGAGGCTCTCGGAAATCGCAGTGCCGTTGTGAGAGGCGGCAAGAAGATCGGTCCAACTTATGGCGCGTTTTGAACGTCGTCAAGGACCGGATGGCGGAGCTTTGTCTCCGATTCCTGCGTGTTTCAGCCCGTTCAGACGGCCTCGTCCCAACCCGAGGGACGACATGCAAACCGCAACATCGATGGACGACTGGCGGCCTGGCTTCGCCAAGCGCGCCGACAATTTCCATGAGGTCTGTGACCGCGCCCAGGCCTGGCGCTGGGAGCCCGGCGTCTCCGTGCCGCGCATCCTTTATGCCGTGATCGTCGGCACGCCGGAGCTGACGATTCCCCAGCGGATGACGCTGCTGGTCTATGCCCAGCACCTCAACCAGGACCGGCTGGAGCAGAACCAGGCCTGCGTATGGCCGAGCTCAAAGCTGGTGGCCCGCTACCTCGGATGCGGCGTGCAGACCGCCCGCGCCCATCGCCGGGCCCTGGAGAGCAAGGGCTACATGGTCCGCGACTACACCCGCGCCAACCGGCCGGCCGGCGAAGAGGCCTACGATCTCGCCCCGCTCGCGGCTCGCCTGGAGGAAATGGAGGACGCCGACGGCTCGATCCGGGCCGTCCACGCGGCTGAGCGCGCAGCGCAATATGAAGCTGTCGTTGGGCTTCATAATATCAGCGCCCGGGAGGCGAAAATTCGTCACCTAGAACAGTCCCAAAAGAACGTCAGTTTATCTGTACAGGGGGCGGACGCGCCTACGGCGCGGATTCAACCATTGAGTCGGCGTGCTCCGCCCACCGAGAACGGCAAGGCATACGGGACCTCGATCAACCGCCAGCAAAGCGGGAATGGAAGCGCCAATTGCTCTCCGGGGGGAGCAAGCGGTTTTGGCGGTGATCATTCTGCACCCTCGGTGCGGGCGGAAATGGCCCGTCAGGAGCTTACGGCCGCGTTCCAGGTGTCTCCGCGACTTGCCGCGCTAGTGGGGCCTGCCGTCGTCGCCGATCCGCTCAGCGCCTCGCCCGCCGATGTCGCCCGGGTGACCGCCGCGGTGCAGGATTTGCTGCCCGAGCCGGAGCGAAACAACGACCAGACCTTCGAGTGGGCCCTGAAGCGCCATGGCCTGCGGGCCATCTCGATGCTGGCCATCGCCATCGAGGACACCGACGTCCGCAGTCCCTGCAAATACTTCGGGAAAATGGCCTCGTTCGAGCCGCTCGGCGCCCCGGACCTGCGGCTCAACTTCGCCCGGATCCTGCGGGCGAAGGGTGAGGTTCCGCCCCCGGCCGCCGTGCCCAGCCCGGCGACGGTGATGGAGGCGCCGGGCGCCGACGATCCCTGCTGGCGCGGCATCGACGAGCAACTGCGCCGCATCGTCAAGACTGGCCCTTACGGGAGCTGGTTTGGCCGGATCGGATTCCACGGTTTGCGGGGCGGGGTTCTCACGATCTCAACGCCCAGCGGGATCGCCGCCGACCGGATCAAACGCGATTTCATGCGTGAGATCCTGCTGGCCGCCAAGGCTGCGGGCCACGAGGTCGGACGAGTGTCGATCATCGTCCGCAAGCTGACATGACGGGCCGGCGATCGGGCGCCATTTTCGCGCCATCGCAGATTGGTCGGGCGTCGGCGCCAGAGGACTGCCGGCGGGTTGATTTTGCGGGAAATGGCAAGCATCGACTTGTGGATGTAAGGAATTTTCCTTACATGTTGACGGAGGAGTTCTGCCATGCCGTTGATCGAGAAGGTCGCAACGATAACCGCCAAGGGCCAAACCACCATACCCAAAGCGGTGCGTCAGGCGCTGGGCGCTGATTATGGTGGCAAGATCGCCTATCGGATCGATGAGCACGGTGTGAGTCTTCACCGCGTGGAGGCGGTGGAGGATCCGGCGCTCGGCGCCTTTCTGGAGTTCCTGGCGAGCGATATCCGCGCCCATCCGGAGCGGATCCAGTCGGTCTCATCAGACCTGCGGGCTCGTATCGAGGCCCTGACCGCTGGATTGGAAGTCGATCTTAATGCCCCCATCGAGGGCGAGGTCGCGCTTTAGCCGATGGTCGCTGTCCAAGGCTGGGACCTGTTTGCTCATCCCCTCCTTCTCGACCAGCTCGACAAACTTGTCGCTACGGTCGAGCGCGAGAGGATCAAGCAGCCCAAGACCTATCAATCCGGGGCGAATGCCAAGCTGCTTGCGGCGCTGCGGCGTCTGATCTTCGAGGTCATCCCCGAAGATCCCGCCCGCGTCGAATATCGCCAGGGCACGACCCTGGGCGCGGATAGAAAGCACTGGTTTCGCGCTAAGTTCGGCGGCGGGCGCTTTCGCCTGTTTTTCCGTTACGACTCCAAGAGCCGGATCATCGTCTACGCGTGGGTCAACGATGAGACGACGTTGCGCACCTATGGTTCTAAGACGGATGCCTACGCGGTGTTCCGCGGGATGCTGGACAAGGACACTCCGCCGGACAGCTGGGACGTTCTGTTAAAGGCCGCGTCGAACGAGCCGGCCGTTCAGCGCCTGGCAGGGTCAGGTCCTGCTCAGACCGAAGGCGGTTAGTCTTCGTCGCTGTCGGCGATCGGGCCGGCTTGTGCTTTCCTGACCTGAGGGCGCTGCTCGGTCGCCAGGGTGATCGAGCCATAGTATCCGAAGTCGTCGCGGACGGTGGCGATGGCCAGGTCGACATCCCGGTAGGTCTTGGGCTGGTCGGACTTGAAGAGGTTGAGACGATATTCGCCGGGCCGGTTGATCAGCCGCACGAACATGGTCCAGCGCTCGTCCTCGCCTTCGACTAGGCGGACATCCGTAAGAGCGCCGCCATTGCTGAGATAGACCGAAAGGCTCCGAATACGGATAGCCTGTTCGGGGTTGGATCCTACGATCCAGGCTTCTTCGCTGGTCACGGTCTTGTTGCTGGGATCGGGTTGGCCGGGAGGGGAATCGAGGTCTTTGGTCAATGAAGGCATTCCCCGACGGCGCGCCCAGCTGACGCCTGTGCCAGCAAATCAGCGCCAGCCCTGTATCAGAAATCGGCCTTCGTGGCTGGCGTCAACTCGTGATTTTTGAGTGATAAACGCTTAAGTTGATAGCTTGCGGTATGGGGGAGCGCCCTCCCCCTGGACCAGAGCCTCAGTCTCCGGTCACCCCCTCCAGCGGGGTGGGCCCCGCAACGCCCCATCCTTCGTCTGCGCGTCTAGGCGCGCGCCCACACCATGCTGAAGCGTTCGCCGCTGGGCGCGACGTGGTCCTCGACCAAGGTGGCGGAGAGCGGTCCCGGGAAGGCCGGGTCGTCGAGCTCGACGTCGATGTGAAGACAGTGTTCATCGCAGGTCCGCTTCCAGCCAGCCCCGAGCTGGGTGTCGATGCCGTTCGGGCCTTTGGCGGTGCCGGCGGCGTAGATCAGGAAGTCGGGACTATCAGCCCTGGTTTTCGCGGCGGGCCGCATGACCAAGTCTACATCCAGGGTCAGGGTGCGGATCGCGCCGTGCAAGTCATTCCCACGTTTGATGAAGGTGCCGATGGTCGCCATCAAATCTCTCTCATTGCATGATGAGACGCGCTTGAATCGCGGTCTCGATGGCCATTCCCCGAAGTAAGCGGCGCACCCCGAGGGCGCGTCGCCGAAGTGTGTTCCTTGTCCCGCACCGTGGCCATTCGGCGGGCAGTAATGCTGAAACGCAACGCTGTGGGACTGGGCGCGGTGTCAGCGATTGAGGTCAAGCCGTCGGCTCAACCAGAAGCTGTCCCGACATTCATCAAACGCCGGGCGTTTTGGGAGGTTCCGAGGTGACTTTCATAAAGAAAAAGGCCCTATTTGAGGCGTGACGCTGCGTAATGTCTCGACGCGGAGAACGCCCTGCTTTGCCCTGCGACAGTGGTGGTGACCACGGCGGCCCCCAAGGTTGAAAGGTGGGTGTGAGGTTGGATTGGCGAGCGGCCCGTGTGTGGGTTTGGCCTGGCTGACGCCAAGCTTGCAGCGCCGCGGCGCTGAAAATCGGAGGTGATTCATGTCCCTGAGCCATATCGTCAGGGCGCTCGGCGGAGAGCTCTATGACGGCGGCCGGCGCGCCAATATCCCCGCCCCGGGCCACAGTTCCGCCGATCGTTCGGTCTCGCTGCTGCTGGAGGACGACCGGGTCGTCGTCCACACCTTCGGTGACGGCGACTGGAAGGCGGTCCTGGACCATCTGCGCGACAACCGGCTGATCGACGTCCACAACGCGCCGACCTCGGTGTCTGGCGGCGGCCCCCGCGCGGCCGTGGTTGCACAACTGCCGGACCCGCAGCGCCTGGACGCCGCCAGGCGGCTCTGGGAAGGCGGCCGGGCGGTCCAGGGGACGCTCTGCGAACGCCACTGCCGCCTGCGCCATATCCGGCGCGCCCTGCCCGGCCCCGAGATCCTGCGCCATGGCGGAGACACGCCGGTCTCCGCCTACGTCCAGACGCGCCATCGCCGGCCGGCCCTGATGGCGGCGATCTGCGACGCGCAAGGCGTGTTCACCGCCGTCGAGGTCACCTACCTCGCACCGAACGGCCATAAGGCCTTGGACCTGCGCCTGGCCCGCAAGACGGTCGGACCCGTGCCGGCCGGCACGGCCGCGCGCCTGGATCCGGCGGCGCCGGAGATGCTGGTGGCCGAGGGGGTGTTCACCACGCTCTCGGCCACCGAACGCTTTGGCCTGCCCGGCTGGGCCCTGATGTCGACCCGCAACCTGAAGACCTGGTGCGCGCCGCCGGGCGTGCGCTCGGTGCTGATCGCCGCCGACCGTGGCCTGGATGGGGTGGCTTCGGCGCAGGTCCTGGCGGCCCGCCTGCAACGCCAGGGCGTCGCGGCGCGGATCGAGTCTCCGCCCGAACCCTTCGGCGACTGGAACGATGTGGCGGAGGGCTCATAGCGTGGCTACTGGGATAAGTGGCTGAGACTAGCGGAGCTGTATGACGCCCACCACTTGACAGGTCCGCTCTTCGGTCCAAGGCAAAAGGCAGCCCTGCGCCATCAGCGGCCGTTGGTAGCCGGGCGACTAGCGGACCTTCAGGCAACACCGAACCGGTACCCTCAACGCTAGCTGCGTGGCTAGCAGCTGGTCATACTCATCTGACAAGCTTCTATTGCGCGATCGCCAGTTTGGGAAAATGCCCCGGCAATTCGTTTTGACCGCGAATACGTTCGATCCTGAGGCTCTTCGCACCAATCGGCGCAGCGGCTGAACTGAGCCTACGGCGCCTCTGACCTCAGGCTTGCGCGCGACGGGCTATTCCGAGCAGCCGCTCGAATCGCATTTCCGTGCGCAGGGCGGGCTCCACCGACACCAAGTCATCTAACCAGGCGCCGAGATCGCGTGGCGGGTAGGCGCTATCAACCAAAGCATCGAGCAACTCCAGGCCAGCACGCGGATGTGCCATCAACAGCACCTGATGATCGTCCCGGATCATCGCGAGGGCGTCACGGTCGTCGCGCCCAGACCCAACGACAGCGGGGGTGACTACGGTCACCGCTTCCGGAAAGGCTTCGCCGGTCCTGAGCATCATGCCGGTGAGATAGTAGGTCGACTCCGCCGACTGCAGCGCCGGCGCCATGGGCCACACCGCAACGAACAGCGGTCCAAGAGTTTCTCGCCAGTGCAGCGCGCGGGAGTCTCGGTCCGTATCCTCGATCTCCCTGAAGAGCTGGAACGAGGCATGGCGCCGCCACTCGGCGTTTGTCGCGGCCAAGGCGGCCTTCGTCTCCGCGAAGCTTGGCCATGCGTCCTCCGCTTCACCCGCCACGCGATCCCGCGCCATCCGCAGGAGATGAAAGACGAGGTTCTCGCTCGCGGCTTCGAACCGCCGAGGCGCGCCGAACGCCCCCAGGAACGCCGGTCGGAGCACGGCGAAAAGGGCGTTGCGCCAGCGTCCCACGGTCGCGAACTGCGCCCAGATGGCCGGCGCCCAGTCGTGGTCGATCGCGAAGAACGGAACCAGCCGCGCTTCAGCCCAATCTGGATCGAGACGGTGGAGCATCGGCAGGGTTCGGCCCAGGGCGGCCACGGCGATGGCACCGCGAGCGCCGGCAAGATCGACCAGACGATCAAGACGCTGCTTGAAGGCTATCGGCACCCCGACGCCATCGTCGACGCCCAGTTGTCCAATCTCATGGACAAGCAGACGGGCTAGATGGCCCGGTGCCCGATTGAGGATGTCGGAGGCACGATCGGTGCCGCCGTCATCCTCCCGCGGGTCCGCGACCAGAACATCAAGTAGCCGATCCCAGAGCGCGATCCGGTCCTCGGGCGCTACGGCGGGCAGTCCCGCGCGCCGGACCATCCAGGAACTTACAGACGTCGCAAATCCTGAGAGCTCGCCGACCCCCGCGTCGGCGAGCGCCGCGACCACCCGGCGTTCCAGGTCGGGGTCGTCAAGCTCGTGCAAGGCCCAGAAGAAGGGGATCCAGGCGGCGCTGGGCCACTCGCCGGCCTCGCTGCGCGCAGCGAGGCCCTCGAAAGCGCGAACCGGATCGGCGGCCACAAATTTCCGCCAGATCTCCCCCTGCCGCCAGGGATCCTCCGCGGCCAAAGCGCCTGCACGCGCCACGAGCTCGTCGGCGGCGACATCGTCCAGGAGCTCGGGTTCGCCCTGCGCGCCAGGCCGCGTCTCCGACCAGCTCGAGAAGTCGGCGCGCTCGTCGACCTCGAGCTCCCACTTGGGGTTGGCGCCCCTGAACGCCGTCAACCGCGCAGCCGCCGCCGGCCCGAGCCCCGGAGCGATGTGCTCCTGGCGTGCAAGGCGGAGGAAGGTCTCGCGCTCCATGACCCCAGCAACCTGCTCCTCCATCCCCAGATCCTCGACAAACAGGACTCGCGGCGGCCCCGCGGCCATGCGGGTCTCCAAGGCCAGACGATCAGCCGGGTCGAACTCCGCCCAACGCAGGGCAGCCAGCCGCATCACCTCCCGGCGCAGGTCCGAGACCCAGAAGTGCTCATCATTCAGGGCCAGCAGGTACTCAGCCGCCCACCGCGGATCGAATAGGCCCGGAAGGGTCAAGGCGTGAAGATAAAGCCGCAGCGAGAGGCTGTAGGACTGGCCGGCGAGCTGCTCGGCGGCGGCGCGCGCCGCGTAGGGCGAAGCGGCGGCCAACCGCTCCAGCAGATCGGCCACAACCCGGACGATCGGATAAAAGCCCTCGCGGAGGCTGTCCTGGGCGTGCGGAGCGACGGACTTGACCTGGAAGGACGCGCGATCGAAGCCCTGCCCCGTGAAACCATGGTCTGTGGCCTCCTCGAGTGCGTCCTCAAGGGCGCGGATGAGCGTCCGCAGCAGGGCAGCGTCCTCGGCCGGCGGCCATAGACCGAGGAGTTCTGCAGGGTCGGCATGGACCGGACCGCCGTACCGGACATCCATCAGCCGCGCTTCGCGCTCGGCCTCGACCTCTTCCGGCCACTTGAACACGGGTCGGGCCTGAGGCCGGGGGGTGAACAGCCGGGCGACCTGCCGACGCAGGTCGAATCCCGCGTCCCCCCCGGCCAGGCGGCGCCGGATGTCGAACCAGCCGTCGTCCCATTGGGTCTGCTTCGCCGTGCGGTTTCCCAGCAGAAGCCGCCAGGCGCGGGCGAGATCGTCGGGAACCTGCGCGCGGCCCAGAGCGAACTGAAGTTCTTCAGCGGTCACCCGATCGATGGCCTCATTCTGCAAGGCTGCGAGATCGATGTGGGCGAGCCGGCCGTGCAAATGCAGCACTCCCGAGAAGTCCGCAGAACCTGGCCCGGGCATGTCGGCAACCGCCCGGCTGGGCAATGGAAATCCGCGACTCTCGCGCCAGGCCTGTTCGAACAGGACGTCGAAATTGGTGGTGATCAGCCGCGGACGCATGTCGGCGTCGCGCGAGAGACGAAGCAGATTGAGGTGATCGGGGAGCGGGATGCGAGGAGGCGCCGTGAGCTCGTCCTGGACCGCGTTCAAGATCCGGGACCGCGCGTTCGCGGCCATCCGGGCGTCGGCGCCGCCCATCCGCGTCTGCAAGGCGAACAGCGCCCGATCAAGCGCAGGCGCCGGCCCTTCGATCCAAGGCGCTTCAGCGGGCTGACCATTCCAGGTCTCTCCAAGGGCGATATAGACCGCCGCGACGAGGCCATGAAACGATGGGAGGCCGACCCCTCGGGACACCCCAGCGCCGCACACGAACACAACGGCGCCGCGCTCCTGTGCCTCGAGCAGTTCGGTCGGGATATCAGGGCCGTTGTCGAGGAACTGCATTCTATGGGGTGATGCTAGTGGGCGCGGTGACGGGAAGCGATTCACGGGAGGCTATCACGACGCGGAACACACCTCGTCCGGGTCTTTCCCGTCGCCGGCGACGTGCCGCTCATCTCGCCCGGCTACCCGGATGCAGACCTTCCCAACGGAAACAATGAGCCCTTCTGCGAAGTTCGAAACGTCCGCTCGGCGGAATCGCACGCCGCCGCACCTAGCCCATCTGCGGCTCCGGAAAGGAGGGAGGTAGGGAGGGGCTGGGTGCGCTCAGGGGCAGGATGACCCTCGCCCACGGCGCTGGAACCCTGGTCCAATGACCCATTCTGTCACTGCTACGCCCGTCTCGAACCTGGTCTTCGTCTCCCTGCAGGACCTGGCGCTCGCCCCGGAAAATATCCGCTTCAAGGAGCCCGCCGACGACGGCATCCCGCGTCTGGCCGACACCATCGCCGCCGCCAGTGTGGTCATCCCGCTCAGCATCCGACCCGGCGCCAAGGGCGAGAAGCCGTTCATGGTGCTGGACGGCCGCCGGCGTCTGTTCGCCTTGCAGGCCCTGCTCGCGGCGGGCCGCGTCGAGGCCGACCATCCGGTGAAGTGCGAACTGTTCGAGGACAAGGCCGCCCAGGCCGCAGCCGCGATGCTCTCCAACGCCGAGCGCGCGCCGATCCACGTCGCCGACGTGATCGTGGCGATCGGCAAGCTTCGCAAGTCGAAGATGGATACCGCCGCCATCGCCGCGGCGCTGGGCTACGACGACCTGGAGATCAAACGCCTTGAGGCGCTGGCCCACGTGCATGGCAATGTGCTGAAGGCCTTTCGCAAGGGCAGCCTGACCCTCAAGCAGGTCCGCCTGTTCGCGCGGATGCCCGACAAGAAGCAGCAGGGCGAGCTGGCGGAGACCGCGCTCGACGGCCACTTCCACGACTACCAGCTGCACCAGCTGATCAGCGGGTCGCGCCTGACTATCGAGGACGACCGTTTCGGCCTGGTCGGGATGGCCCGCTACATCGCCGCCGGCGGGCGGGTCGAGTCCGACCTGTTCGCCGAACTGGCCGATGTGCTGCTCGATCCTGCCAAGCTGCAGGATCTGTGGCGGGAACGCGCCGCCCCCTTCGTCGAGGGGTTCAAGCAGCTTGGCCTCGCCGTCTATATCGGGCGAGACGCCGGCTTCCGGGCCCCGGAGGGGTTCGAGACCCTGCCCTACGTCTACCCGGGCGACCTGACCGATGAGACCAAGACGGTGCTGGCGGCCGCGCGGCAGCGGGTGGCCCAGGCGGCGCGTGATCTCGGCGGCGTCGATCTCGCCGCCGACGATGCGGCGCTGACCATCTTCCCCCTGCTGCAGGCGAAGATGGAGGTGGCCTCGGCGCCGCTGAAGCGGCTGGCGCTCGGCGCGGTCATCCTGTCACCGGACGGAGCGACGGGGATCTCGGCCGAGTTCTTCGCCGCGCCGGTGTCGGAGGAGCTGCTGGATGAGGCGGGGGATGAGGAGGCCGACGAAGACGATGCGAGCGGCGGCCAGGCCAATGGCGCGCGCTACGGTCGTTCCGCCAGCGACGTGGAAGTGCCCAAGGCCGACGTCGATGTGGAGGGTTCCAGCCACGTCCTGCACGAGACCCGCACCGACGTCGCCACGCGGGGGCTGATCCGCGATCTCGCCGACAATCCGGCCGCCGCGCTGACGGCCTTGGTCGCCCAGCTGTTCAAGCAGTTGGCGCTGCACGGCGGGTCGGGCCAGGAGGAGTCGGCGCTGACCATCAACGCCACCGGCTACCGCCGGGGCCAGATGCCGGCGATCGGCGCTCTGGACGGTGATGTTCGAGACCGGCTGGAGGCGCGGCGTGTGGACTACAAGGCCTCGGGGCTTCGGCCCATCGCCTGGGTCGACGGCCTCGCTCACGGGGACAAGATGGCCTTGCTGGCGGAACTTACCGCCATCACCCTGAACCTTCGGGAAGCCCGCACCAGCAACATCCGGAGCTCCGCCCGGGCCGAGGCCATCGAGCTGGCCGAACTCTGCGCCGCCGACATCTCGGCGCACTGGACGCCTGACCCCGACTACCTGGCCGTCCACTCCAAGAAGCAGCTGCTGGTGCTGCTGGACGAGATGCAGGTGGATGATCCTCGGGCCAAGACCCTGAAGAAGGACGAACTGGTCGTCCTGGTGGCCGACGCCGCGGCCGAGCGGCAGTGGGCGCCGCGGGTGCTGTCCTGGGAGGGCGCCACGGTTGAGACGCCGCCGCCGGCCGATGAGGACCAGGACCAGGATCAGGACCAGGACGAGGGTGATGAGGTCCTGGCTGACGACCTGACCCCAGGCCTTGTTGCGCCTTCTACGGAGGGACCGGTTCAGCACGCGGCCTGATCGGAGCCGTTTCTGGATACGTCTAGGCAGCCTTGGCTGTCAGGGGACCTCGCCGGCATTGCCGGCGGGGTCCTCTTTCTGCTCGGTATTTCTTGCCATTGGAGGCTACGGGGGTGTTGCCGAGCGCAGCGCTCGCCAACACCCCAAATGTGCGTTATATGTATAACTTGCATTACGTGGAGGTTGGTGTGCGCGTCTCGACCGCAGACTTCATCAAGAACTACGGCACGCTCGCTGATCGCGCCCTTGCCGAGCCGGTGACGATCACCAAAAATGGTCGTGATCGCCTCGTCGTCGTTTCCGCGGCCGAATATGATCGCCTCAAGCGGCGCGACCGCCGGGTCGTTAGAGCCGAGGACCTATCGGATCAGGAGCTTGGCCTCATCGCCGAGACCAAGGGTCCTGCCGAGTATGGCCACCTTGATGCCGAACTTGATAATTGGAAACCGTGAGCTGGCCTGATCCGCGGCCCGGGCTCGTCATCCGATATTCCTACCTCTGGCGACGCGAGGCTGACGCTGGTCGTGAAGAAGGGGTGAAGGATCGGCCTTGCGCGATTGTCTTGGCGCTCGAGACCGCAGCGGGTGAGACGACCGTCTACGCTCTCCCGATCACCCATTCGCCGCCCTCAAATCCCGAGGACGCCGTAGAGCTGCCGCAGCCGACGAAAGCCCGCCTGGGCCTCGATAGTGATCGATCCTGGATCGTCATCACGGAGGCCAATGTGTTCATCTGGCCTGGTCCTGACCTGCGTTTCCTTGCCGGCCAGGGCCCGGAGAGCAGCGTCCACGGCATGTTGCCGCCCGCGCTGCTGAGTATCGTCAAAGACCGCTTTCTGGCGCGCGCCCGGGCGCGCCGCGCCAGCGCTGTGAAGCGCACCGAGTAGATTTGACCCTCCGGCGTTCCTGCCCTCGCCGCCAAAAGGAGGGGGGAATGGAGCGGGCTTGGTGAGCCCGATGGGACTGGAGGGAGGAGCCCGCCGCCACGGGTGATCGGAAGATCCCCGCCATGAACGCGACATTCCCCCTCTTCAGCGCCCTTCAGACTCCCGGGGCCGCCCAGGACAAGGCCGCCAACACGCTGGCCGCCGCCCGGGCGCTCATCCCGCACCTCAATCGGTCGCGGGCGCTGGATCGCAAGCTGGTGGCCAGCACCATGACCATCTCCTTTGGTGGCTCGGACGCCGAGGGCGCCTGGTCGTGGCGCGACGCCTACGACGCCATCGAGGCGGCCCTGGTGCTGCAGCTGCGCCGGCTCAACTCGCAGATTGGCCGGCTCGAGGACGCTCCGGCCGAGATCGCAGTTTTGCTGGCCAGCGTCACCGACCTGACCTTGACCCACACCCGCCGCAGCGAGGAGCAGGTCGCGCTCGACCAGTTTTCTACGCCGCCGGCCTTGGCCGCCTTGGCGGTGCTGGCCGCCCAGGTCCGGCCTGGCGACAAGGTGCTCGAACCGTCGGCCGGCACCGGGCTGATGGCGATCATCGCCGAGGCGTGCGGGGCGACGCTGGAGCTCAACGAGATCGCGCCGCACCGTTCGGCTCTGCTGGACGGCCTGTTCCCAGCCGCTTCGCGCACGCGCCACGACGCAGCGCACCTGAAGGACACCCTGCCCTCGTCAGGCAGCTTCCAGGCCGTGATCGCCAATCCGCCGTTCCAGCGGCTGGAGGGTCACCTCCACGCCGCCATCGACTGCCTTGCGCAGGGCGGACGGCTCAGCGCCATCGTGCCCACGCGCCTCTTCGAGGACGCCGGGGCGATGCAGGCGCTCTCCCGCCGCGGCCGGGTGGTGGCGTTGATCGCCTTCCCGCCCCGCGCCTATGCCAAGCACGGAACCTCTGTCGAGACCGGCCTGCTGGTGCTGGACCGCGTCGAAGAGTGCGGCGTCGGCGGCGCCGTCAAGGTCGTCAGTGGCGAGACCCTGGCCGATGTCGCCAAGCTGACCGCCGCGCTGGACCCGCGCCCGACCGCCCAGCCGCGCCAGTTCCGGTCGGTCTCCAACGTCGCCTTCCTGGCGCCGCGCGACCGCGCCCTGGCCACTCCGTCGACCCGCCTGGGGTTCCTGGCCGGGGCATCGGCAGTGGCGTTCGAGACAATCGCCTGGTCGGGCGAGGGCCACGACGTCGGCCTCTACCAGGCCTACAGGGTCAGCCGCCTGGCCTTGCAGGGGAGCCGTCCACACCCCTCCGCGCTGGTGGAATCCGGCCCCATGGCGTCGGTGGCGCCGCCGGCCCCGACCTATCGCCCGCTCCTGCCGACCAACATCGTGCAGGAGGGGCTGTTGTCCGACGCTCAGATCGAGACCGTGATCTACGCCGGTGAGGCGCAATCGGGGCTGCTGCCGGGCTGGTGGATGCTGGGCGAAGCGCCGCACAAGCTGGTGCTGGTCAGGGAGGGCGCCCCCGGCGCCTTCCAGCTGCGCCGCGGCTTCTTCCTCGGCGACGGCACCGGCTGCGGCAAGGGTCGCCAGGCCGCCGGAGTCATCGCCGACAACATGGCCCAGGGTCGCCTGAAAGCGGTGTGGATCTCCAGGAACGACACGCTTCTGGAGGACGCCCGGCGGGACTGGACGGCGATCGGCGGCTCCGCCTCCGACATCACCCCGCAGAGCGCCTGGAAGCAGGCCGACGCGATCCGCATGGACCGGGGGGTCCTGTTCACCACCTACGCCACTCTGCGTCAGCCGGCGCGGGGGATGCGTCTTTCGCGCCTCGACCAGATCGTCGGCTGGCTGGGCGCGGACTTCGACGGGGTGATCGCCTTTGACGAAGCCCACGCCATGGCCAACGCGGCGGGCGGCGGCCAGGGCGCTCGTGGACCCAAGAAGGCTTCCCAACAGGGGATGGCGGGCCTGGCCCTGCAGAACAGGTTGCCCAATGCGCGGGTGATGTATGTCAGCGCCACGGGCGCGACCACGCCCGAGAACATGGCCTATGCCGCCCGTCTGGGCCTGTGGGGCGGGCCGGAGGCGCCGTTCAACACCCGCGACGCCTTCATGGACGCCGTCGAGAAGGGCGGCGTGGCGGTCATGGAGCTGATCGCCCGCGAACTGAAGGCGCTCGGCCTCTACATCGCCCGGTCGCTGTCGTTCGACGGGGTGGAATATCAGGCGCTGCGTCATGTGCTGACCGGCGACGATGTCGAGATCTGGAACGCCTGGGCCGGCGCCTACCAGCTGATCCACCAGAACCTGCGCGCCGCCCTGGAGGCGGTCGGCATCACCGAGGACGGCAAGGCCAAGAGCGGTCAGGCCGCTTCGGCGGTCATGTCGGCCTTCGAGGGCGCCAAGCTGCGCTTCTTCGGCGCACTGCTGGCGGGCCTGAAATCGCCGACCCTGATCGCGGCGATCCGCGACGACCTCGTCCAGGGACGGTCCAGCGTCGTGCAGATCGTCTCGACCAATGAGGCGGTGATGGAGCGCCGCCTCGCCGAGATCCCGCCCGAAGAGTGGAACAACCTGACCATCGACCTGACCCCCAAGGACCAGGTGCTCGACTATCTGATGGGGGCCTTCCCCATCGCCGCCATGGAGGCGACCCCGGATGAGGAAGGCAATGTGACGATGCGCCCGTTGATCGTGGATGGTCAGCCGGTCGTCAGCCAGGAAGCCCTGCGCCTGCGCGAGGCGCTGGTCATCCACCTGGCCTGCCTGCCCGCCGTTCCGGGTGTGCTGGATGCGGTCCTGGGCGCGCTTGGCCCGGACAACGTCGCCGAGATCACTGGCCGCTCGCGGCGGGTCGTCCTGCGCGATGGCCGCCGGGTGGTGGAGCGTCGCAGCGCGTCGAGCGCCAAGGCCGAGACCGACGCCTTCATGAGCGGCAAGAAGCGGGTGCTGGTGTTCTCCGACGCCGGCGGCACCGGGCGCAGCTACCACGCCGCCCTGAACTGCCAGAACCAGGACCGTCGCCGGCACTATCTCTGCGAGCCGGGCTGGCGGGCCGACGCGGCGATCCAGGGCCTTGGCCGCTCGCACCGGACCAACCAGGCCAGCGCGCCGCTGTTCTGTCCGGTCACGACCGACATCCACGGCGAGAAGCGGTTCACCTCGACGATCTCGCGGCGGCTGGACAGCCTGGGCGCCCTGACCAAGGGCGAGCGCCGAACGGCTGGCAACGGCCTCTTCCGGCCCGAGGACAATCTCGAAAGCCCGTGGGCGCACCGCGCGCTGCAGGCGTTCTACGTCGCCCTGCATTGGGGGAACGTGCCGGCGATGGACCGGGTGACCTTCGAGCAGAAGACCGGGCTTCAGCTCCTGGACAGCGATGGCCAGTTGAAGAAGGCCGAGGACCTGCCGCCGATGAACACATGGCTCAACCGGCTCCTGGCGCTACGGATCGAGGATCAGAACGCCCTGTTCGAGACCTTTGACGCGGTGCTCACCAGCATCCTCGAACGGGCCGCGGCCTCGGGCGCTCTGGACAAGGGCATGGAGGACATCGTCGCCGACGACTTGACGGTGACGTCGGAGGAGGTGATCCGGACCGACGCGGTGTCGGGTGCGCAGACCAAGGTCGTGACCTTCGCCGTCCGCACGCGCCGCGTGCTGGTGTCGGCGTCGGACGCGCTGGCCGGGCTCGATCCGCAAACGCTGGAGTATGTGGTCAATGCCAAGTCGCAGCGCGCCGGCCTGGTGGTGAGGGGCCTGACGACGACCGACGACGATGACCGTCTGGTTCAGGCTGTCCGGCTGATCCGCGCGGAGAAGCGCACTGTGCTGCCCCTGAAGACCTACGAGGAATCGGCCTGGGAGGCGGTCGCCGAGCCCATCTGGCGAGCGACCTGGGATGCCGAGGTCGCCGGCGCCGATCCCTGGCACACGCGCGAGCTGGCCCTGGTCACCGGGCTGCTGCTGCCGGTGTGGAGCAGTCTGCCGAGCAAGCGGACCTTTGTCCGCCGTTTGAAGGCTCCAGACGGGCGGCGCTGGCTTGGGCGGGTTCTGGACCCCACGGATGTCACCAAGCTGAAGATCGCGCTTGGGATCAGCGACGTCGCCACGGCCGTCGGCTCCGGCGACAACGCGGCCAGTATGGTCCTCGGCGAGAACAGCTCCATCGCCCTGACGGGCGGGTTCTGGCTTCGGCGGGCCAAGGTGATGGACCGCTACCGGCTTGAGGTTGTCGGCGCCGGCTCCCAGCGCGCGATGTTCCAGGTGCTCGGCTGCTTTGTCGAAATCATCAACTACACCCCTCGCGTCTTCGTGCCCATCGACCAGCCACAGGTGCTCTCGGCCGTCCTGGCCAAGTGGCCAGCCCAGACCATCCTGCCGGCGGCGGCGTAGAGGTCATCAAGAGCCGTGGGCTTGCGCCGGCGGCTCTTTTTGCGGGATGCGCCGGGGGCGCCGGCGGCGTGGGGGAAAGGCGGAGGAAGGGACCGGAGGGTTGAGCGACCGGGAATGGATCCGGCGCGAAACCGCCGGAGGACCAGATGTCCAATCCCCTTGAGCCGCTGTTGAACGAAATCATCGCCCGCCTGGAGCGCGGCGTGCCGCCCTGGCGCCAGCCGTGGGCGCATGGGGCCGACCCGTCCACGCCCCTGCGGTCCGACGGCCAGCCGTTCAGCGGGTCCAACGCCTGGCTCCTGGCGTTCGCCGGCGCGGAGCGCGGCTATACGAGCCCCTTCTGGTTCACGTTCCGGCAGGCGCTGGCGATCGGCGCGCCGGTCGCCAAGGGCGCCCGAAGCGCGTTGGCGATCCTCTACAAGACCCGGGTCGTCGATGGCCGCGACGTCGCCGATTCCGGCGACGTCGGCGAGGGCGAAGCCAAGACCCTGCGCTACTTGAAAACCTACGCGGTGTTCAACGCCGAGCAGCTGACTGATTGTCCGCAGGCCTATCTCGAGGCGCCGAAGGTCGACCCTGTCATCCGGGCGGCGGCGCGCGAGGCGGTGCTCGATGCGATCCCGGCCAGGCTGGAGATCGGCGGTAACACCGCCTGCTATGTGCGCGCGGCCGACCTTATCCGGATGCCGCCGCCCGAGGCGTTCGGGTGCGTGGAGGACTGGAAGTCGACCTATGCTCACGAGGCCATCCATAATGCCGGGGTCCAGATTATGCCGCATGGCCGGGACCAGCGGTTGGCGCGCAGCCTTCCAGCCACGCGCCGGT